>CAYQOI010000215.1:0-6388 GCA_964419085.1 uncultured Cytophagia bacterium
ACTTCGGGCTCCTCTTTCTCCAGCGCCGGGCCCAGCGCGGGCATCGCGCCCGCGAGAAGCATGCTGTTTTCGCCCTTTCCGAGTTCCACGGCCACCCGATAAATCTGCTTTCGGTGGTGGTGAAAATTCTCATAACTCAGTTCGTTGAGCACGTAAGCAAACATCAACAAGCTGCCTCCCATGCCCAGCGCGAGCCCGCTGATGTTGATGAGGGTGTAGAGCCTGTGGCGGCTCAGATTGCGTACCGCGATTTTGAAGTAGTTCTTGAACATATTCGCTCCTTCAAAAAACCTCGCCTGCTTCGTATATGGGAACGTTCCGACCGGATTTGCCTTCAAACCAAGACGCTCTTGTCAAATCTCAACGCAGAGAAACGCTACACGTGAAACTTCTCCCGGATGTTCTCTGTCACGATTTGGCCGTCGAAGAGGTGCACGATGCGATGGCTGTACTCCGCGTACGCAGGCGAGTGCGTCACCATCACGATGGTGGTGCCGTTCTCGTTCAGCTCGGTCAGGAGGTTCATCACTTCGTCCCCGTGCGCGGAGTCCAGGTTGCCGGTGGGCTCATCCGCGAGGATCAGCTTCGGCTTGGCGACCACTGCGCGTCCCACGGCCACCCGCTGTTGCTGTCCGCCGGAGAGCTGTTGCGGGAAGTGGTTTTTGCGGTGCATGATCTGCATGTTCTCCAGCACTTCGTTCACCCGCTTTTTGCGCTCCGCAGAAGAGTACCCCAGATACAGCAGCGGCAATTCGATGTTTTCAAACACCGTCAGCTCGTCGATGAGATTGAAGCTCTGGAACACGAAGCCGATATTCTGCTTGCGCAGGTTGGCGCGCTGGCGCTCCGAATACTGCGACACCTCCTGGTCGAGAAAGTGTATCTCGCCGCTGGTGGGATTGTCCAGCAACCCCAGCAGGTTCAGCAGGGTGGACTTGCCGCAGCCGGACGGCCCCATGATGGCCACAAACTCCCCTTCGTTGATCTCCAGGTTCACGTTGTTCAGCGCGGTGGTTTCCACCTCCTCGGTGGTGTAGATCTTTTTGAGGTCCACGGTTTTGATCATGGGCTTCTCCTTGTCTCTTTTGCCTGATTCTCGTGTCAGTGTTTCAAGATCAATTTTTCGATATCCCCGAAGCTGTCATAGCTGGAGGTAATGACCCGTTCTCCGGGGGTCAGACCATCCAGAACTTCAAACATCTGTGTGTTTTGACGGCCCAGACGGATCTTTCGTTTCACCGCAAACGCTCCGGATTCGTCCACGACGTAGATCCATTGCCCGCCGGTTTTCTGGTAGAAGCCGCCGCGCGGGATGAGCACAGCTTCGGAGAGTCCGCCCAGAAACAGCCGGACATGTAAGGTCTGGCCGCGACGGATACCCTCCGGCGCCTCTCCGACAAACTCCAGGTCCACCTCGAACCGGCCGTTCCGTACCTCCGGGTAAATCTTCTGCACTACCAGCTTGTAGTTCTTGCCCGCGAAATCGAATTCGCCCTGCGCTCCCTTCTGGATGCGAACCAGGTAGTGCTCATCGATGCCGGCCCGCACCTTGAAGCCGTCGAGTTTGTCGATCTGGCCGATACGCTGCCCCTGGGAGATGGACTGTCCCACTTCGGCGTTCAATGAGGTGAGCTGTCCGCTGATTGGAGCTCGAATGGTCAGGTCGTCCAGCCGCTTTCTCGCGATCTGCAGGTTCTGCTCCAGCCGCGCCAGGGAGTTTTCCAGTTGTTTCATCTGCACCTCCTGGAAGATGGAATCCTGTTTGAACGACTCGATGTTCAGCTCCTGGCGCTGGAGTTGGTATTCGTACTCATCCTTGGTGTCAAGGAACTCCTCTTCGGAAATCAGTTTGCGCGCGAACAGCTCCTTGCGGCGGTCGAAAAGTCGCTTTAGTCGGCGAATCTGGTACGCCTGGTCGATGAGCCGCTGCCGCAGCGTGATGCGATTCTGTTCCAGATTGAAGCGGGTGCTGGTGAGCAGGTTGCGCTGTTCCACCACCTGTGCGTCCTGAGAGGAGATTTGAATGTGCAGCGTGCGGTTTTCCAACTGCAGGATCTTGTCTCCCCGGTTCACAAATGAGCCCGCCTCGATAAAGACCGTGTCCACGCGACCCGCTTCCACCGCGTCGAGATAAATGGTCTTGATGGGCAGCACGGTACCGGTGACCGGAATGAATTCCCGGAACGGCCCGCGCGTAACCGGTGAAATGGTGATCTTGCGTTGGTCCACATTCAGCTTGGATGTACGGTCGCCGAAGCCGATGTTGTAGACGAGCACCACGAAAAAGAGGCCGGAAAAAGCCAGCATGGCGATCTTCTTGGGCGGCCATTTCTTTTTCTCGATTTTTCGATCCATCTTCTCCTCATCCAAATCTGTGCATCTAACCAGACCCATGACGCAAGACGCGTGCCAGTGCTGATAAATAAGAACTTAGGCCGGGTGAAGAGATCAAAGTATCCGGTTACATTACAAAGCGTGTTCGCCAGCGAACACCTGGTTTGCCATTCCTGCGATTGGAGGGAAAGGGGGCGCTTCATCATGGACCCGAGAGGTGACAAAAGTCTTGATCTTTGAGCCGGGAAAGTGTATTTAAGGTAAATAAACCTTACTACATGAATGAGTGAAGGTTTGACAGGATGAACAGGACGGACAGCACAGGGAGGCAAGCGTCCTCTCTCGTTTATCCCCAATTATCCTGTCAAAAATAGATCTCCGGTACGGAGTTTGTAACCAATCTGCCAAAGATTCGTTGATCTGTTTGGTTAACGCAACCCCAAACATCTGATGAAAAAGACAGGCAAGATTCTTGTGGTCGATGACGACCGGGATGTCCTGGTCGCGGCACGGCTGCTGCTCAAGAAACATTTCGACACCGTTCATATCGAAGAAACCCCTTCCTCGATTCCCACACGGGTACGCAACGAGAACTACGACGTGATTCTGCTGGACATGAATTTCGCCCGCGGGGAGAGCAGCGGCGAGGAGGGCTTCTACTGGCTCAACAAGATCCTGGAAATCGACCCTTCCGCGGTGGTGGTGCTGGTCACCGCGTACGGCGACGTGCAGATGGCGGTCAAAGCCATCAAAGAGGGCGCGATGGATTTCGTGCAGAAGCCGTGGCAAAACGAAAAGCTGCTGGCCACGCTTTCCGCGGCCATGAATTTACGCAAATCGAAAGTAGAGGTGGACGCGCTGCGCTCGCGGCAGCGGAGGCTCCACGAAGATCTGGACCAGCCGTTCCAGGAATTCATCGGGGAGTCGCAGGCGATCAAAGAGATCTTTCGCACCATTCACAAAGTCGCACAAACCGACGCCAACGTCCTCATCCTCGGTGAAAACGGCACCGGAAAGGAACTCGTGGCCAGAGAACTGCACCGCCAGTCTCGCCGCGCACAAGAGGTCTTCATCACCGTGGACATGGGCGCCATCACCGAAACGCTGTTCGAAAGCGAGCTGTTCGGCCACGTCAAGGGGGCCTTCACCGACGCGCGGGAAGACCGCGCGGGCCGCTTCGAGATCGCATCAGGCGGAACCCTGTTCCTGGACGAAATCGGCAATCTGCCCCTGCCGCTGCAGGCCAAATTGCTCACCGTGCTGCAGCGGAGACAGGTGACACGGGTGGGGTCCAACACGCCCAGGCCCATCGACGTGCGTCTCATCTGCGCGACCAACAAACCCATCCACCAGATGGTGGCGGAGAACCAATTTCGCCAGGACCTGCTTTACCGCATCAACACCGTGGAAATCCACCTGCCGCCTCTGCGGGAACGGCCGGAGGATATCGCTTTGCTGGTGGAGCATTTTCTGGCGAACTACTGCAAAAAGTATCAAAAACCGCAGATGCAAGTGAGTCAGGCGGCGCTCAAGAAGCTGCAGAAGTACCACTGGCCCGGGAATGTGCGGGAGTTGCAACATGCCATCGAACGCGCTGTGATCATGAGCGAGTCGCACATCTTACAGCCGCACGATTTCTTCTTTTCCGGAGCCACGCAGAAGCACGACGGCCTGGTGTTCGAGCGCTACAATCTGGAGGATGTGGAGAAGATCGTCATTCAAAAGGTGCTCACCAAACACAGGGGCAACATCAGCCAGGCCGCCAGAGAGCTGGGTCTCACCCGGACTTCCCTTTACCGCAGGTTGGAAAAGTATGGTTTATAAGCATTTCCGTGTCGTGGTGCTCACCAGGGTCCTCCTGCTCAGCGCCACCGTTTGCCTGCTGGTTTTTCTGCTTTTCATTGTGCAAACCCGTCTGTACGCCACCATGTTCATCGTAGCCTTGACCCTGGTCTACCAGGTGTACAGCCTCATCCACTATGTGGAGAAAACCAACCGGGATTTGAAACGCTTCTTGCTCACCATCAAGCACGAAGATTTCTCGCAGACCTTTCACGGAACGGGCCTGGGCTCTTCGTTCGATGAATTGAAAAAGGCCTTCAACGATGTCATCCAGAAATTTCAGGAGACGAGAGCGGAAAAGGAAGAGCACTTTCGCTACCTGCAGACCGTGGTGCAGCACGTGGGGATCGGCCTCATCGCGTTTCAGGAAGACGGCACGGTGAAACTGTTCAACACCGCGGCCAAGAAACTGCTGAAGCGCCCGCGGCTCAAGAATATCCACGAGTTAGAGAGCCTGAGCAAGCCGCTGGTTCATACCTTGCTGAAGCTGCGTTCCGGTCAGAAAGCGCTCATCAAGATTCAGCAAGGCAACGAGTTGCTGCAGGTGGCCACGAGTGCCACGGAGTTCAGATTGCGCAACCAGAATTTCACCCTGGTCTCGCTCCAGAATATTCAGAGCGAATTGGAGGAAAAGGAAATCGAGGCGTGGCAGAAACTTATCCGCGTGCTCACCCACGAGATCATGAATTCCGTGACCCCCATCGCCTCGCTGGCCTCGACGATCAACGACATGTTGCTGCAAGAGGCCAACCGTGCAGGCGAGGCGGGCGACGAGGAATGGCGCCGCGACGTGCAGGGGGGCATCGAAACCATCCGGCGCCGCAGCGAAGGACTGCTCCATTTTGTGGACGAATATCGTACTCTGGCCCGAGTCCCTACGCCCAATCTGACGCAATTTTGCATTCAGAAGCTATTCGACCGGGTGGCGCATCTGATGCAGGCCGACCTGGAAGCCAACGGGATTCAGATGGAAAGCCGGGTGACACCGCGAGACCTGGAACTGACCGCCGATCCGGAGCTGGTCGAGCAACTCCTTATCAACATCGTGAAAAACGCCATCGAGGTACTGCAAGGCAGGGAGGACGCCAGAATCAAACTGCTGTCACAGATCGATGACCGGGGACGGATCATCGTGCAGGTGGTGGACAACGGGCCCGGCATCCCGGAGGATCTGCAGGAGAAAATCTTCATCCCGTTTTTCACCACCAAAAAGCAGGGCTCGGGCATCGGACTGAGCCTTTCCCGCCAGATCATGCGGGCACATCGGGGTACCATCACGGTCCGGTCGCAGCCCAACGCGGAAACGGTTTTCACGCTCCGGTTTTAGGCTTACCTCGAGAACTGAAAAAAAGAATTTTTTCGAAAAAAAATTGAACCTTTTATGAAACGCGTGGTATAAAGTATACAAAATTGGCCGTTTCGATTTTTTTTATTTTTTTTCCATCCTTTTTTATCCTGCCTATTTTGGGAGACAATATCTTTTCGAAACGGCCAATTTTCTTTTTTTATCCCCCCGTAAATTTCTGCCCCAGACCATTGCGCCAGTAGCGAAGGAGCGTAAGCGCAGTGGGTAAGCCGTCCAGTGCAGAGAGTTTCTTGCCATCCGACCGATGCTGGTAGCGGATGGGAACCTGGTGGATGGGCACACCTGAAAGAAGCAGCTTGGCCGTGATCTCCGCTTCCACCTCAAAACCCTGACTTTCGATACCCAGCTGCTGCAGCAGCCGACGGTCGATGAGTTTGTAGCAGGTTTCCATGTCAGAAAGGTCGCTGTGAAACAGGAGATTGGTCAGGCGGGTGAGGAGGAGGTTGCCCCACCGCATCAGGGGTGACCGGAGACGGAGGTTGCGGACGCCGTAGACCGCCTGCACCCCGTCCGCTGCAAAAGCCGATAGCAGTTTCGGGTAGTCTTCCGGGAAGTACTCCAGGTCCGCATCCTGGATGAGCACCGCGTCACCGGTAGCGTAAGGCAAGGCCGTCCGGATGCAAGCTCCTTTGCCCCGATTGTGCTCGTGCTCGATGAGCTGAACCGTTCCGTCGGTGGCAGGAGGCACCCACTGCCTGGCAGAGGGTTCGGAGCCGTCGTCCACCACCAGCACCTGCTTGTCCACGGGGACGGCCAGCACCCGCTGGAGCAACTGCGGCAGGGTCCCGTCTTCGTTGAAGACGGGGATGATCACGGTCAACTTCTTCATAGCCTTGCCTATGCTCG
>CAYQOI010000216.1:0-6382 GCA_964419085.1 uncultured Cytophagia bacterium
GCTTGCGTTTGTCTACATTTTTCATCTCATTTGGCCCAGGGCGTTGTGGGGAACCACGGGAAGGTATTGAGCACACCATGAATCCGCAGTTTTCCACGCCCGGCCGTTTTTACACCGTCGTCGCGGTGTTCCTGTTTTCGATTCTGCTCGGCAGATTTGCCCAGTTGCAGATCTACCAGTGGGAAAAATACTACAGGGAATCGGAAAAAAACCGGGTCCGCGACGTCGTCATCCCGCCGCAGCGCGGGATGATTTTCGACCGCCGCGGCGAGGTTCTGGTGGACAATCGACCTTCCTATTCCGTGTCGGTGGTTCCGTACGAGTTCGTTCACGGCGATTCGTCTGGTCGCAAGCTGCTTTCCTCCATTCTGGGGGAGCCGGTGCCCGTGCTGAGGGAGAAGATCAGGCGAGGCCAGGTAGGCAACTTCACGCCAGTGAAAATAAAGCGCGCGGTTGGGTTCAAGACCTTGAGTTTTCTGGAAGAGTACCGCATGGATCTGCCTGGCGTCAGCATCAGCATCGATGCAAAACGCACCTATCCGGCAGGGGTGAAGGCCCCGCACCTTTTTGGCTACCTGGGCGAGATCACCTCGGATGATCTGGCGCGTCTAGACCGCAACGAATATCGTTTGGGCGACCAGATCGGAAAGAACGGTCTGGAATTGCAATACGAACGGGAGCTGCGCGGGCGCTCCGGTGTGCAGTATGTCGAGGTGGATGTACTGGGTCGGGAAGTCAGAACGCTGCATGAGTTACCCGAGGTGCAACCCGTGCCGGGCCAACGCCTCTACCTGACCATCGACGCAAATCTACAACGCCTTCTGGAAGCAAGTCTCGCCGGGAAGAAAGGGGCAGCGGTGGTGCTGAACGCCCGAACTGGAGGGGTGTTGGCCATGGTGAGCGAACCGGACTACGACCCGGAGATTTTTTCCGCACCGTTGACCCCGGAGATCTGGAACAAGCTGGTAAACGATCCGGACAAGCCGTTGTACAATCGAGCGTGCCAGAGCGTTTATCCGCCGGGCTCCACCTTCAAACTGGTTCTGGCCGCGGCCGGGCTGGAAACGGGCCGGATCGACCCGGACCAAACCGTCTTCTGTGCGGGCTCCTACCGCCTGGGACGCCGCAGTTTTGACTGCTGGAAGAAGGGCGGGCACGGCGAGGTGGACCTCCTGGCCGCGATCGAACAATCCTGCAACGTGTACTTTTACACCCGCGGCCTGCAAGTGGGCCTGGACGCGTGGGCGCACTTCTCCCGGCTTTTCGGTTTCGGCCGGCGCACCGGCATCGACTTGCCCAATGAAAGCCCGGGCCAGGTTCCGGACAAACGCTACCTGGACGAAAAGTATGGTGAGGGCGGTTGGACTCGGGGACTGTTGCTAAACCTGTCGGTGGGACAGGGCGACCTGCTGGTGACCCCGCTGCAGATGGCGCGTTTTGCCATGATCATCGGCAACGAAGGCGTGGCGTACAAGCCTCATTTGGTTTTGAAAAGGGAGAACCCGGCAACCGGTGAGGTCGTCGTGACCCGCCTGGATTCCTCTCGCGTGCCGGGCATTTCCCGCCAGACCTTTGCACTGCTGAAACGAGGGATGTACGGCGTGGTGAATGGAGAAAAGGGTACGGGCAAGGCCGCCCGGTTGCGAGACATAGACGTCTGTGGCAAGACCGGCACCGCGCAGAATCCCCACGGGGAGAGTCACGCCTGGTTCATCGGCTTTGCGCCGATGGTGCATCCGGAGATCGCGTTTTGTATTCTTGTGGAAAACGGTGGGTCCGGCGGCGCGCACGCTGCGCCCATCGCTGGACGGGTTTTGGTCGAGTACTTTCACCGAGCCCGCGTTGCGAAAAGGTGAGCCATGATCCTGGGTGAAAGAGAATTCGCACGCCAAATCGACGTCAAGCTGCTGCTGACGGTGCTGGCCCTGACCGCGTGCGGTTTGCTGGCGATTTACAGTGCGACACACCTGGCGGAATCCCCTGCCGCGCAGCAGAAATTCACGCGGCAATTGTTGTGGGCCACCTTGGGTTTGATGGTCTTGCTCACTACCGCGTTTTCTCCCCTTCGACTATTCTACAAGCACGCTTACACGCTCTATGCGTTTTCCCTGTTCGCCCTTGTCCTGGTTCTGCTGGTGGGGAAAGGTGCCGGCGCGCGACGCTGGCTGACGCTGGGCCCCATTTGGCTGCAGCCCTCCGAATTTGCCAAGGTCGCTACGGTGCTTGCGCTCGCACGATTCTTGAGCCAGGAGCACCGGAATCTGCGCAACATCCGAGATGTGACGCTCGCTTTTTCGCTGGCCTTTCTCCCGCTGGCTTTGATTATCCGGCAGCCAGACCTGGGGACCTCGCTGGTGTTCCTCGCCCTGATTTTGCCGATTCTCCACTGGGCCGGGTTGTCGCCGGTGGTGCTGTTTGTCCTGTTGGCGCCGGCCCTGAGCCTCGTGTGTGCTTTCAACTATTACACGTTTTTCGCCGCAATGCTTTTGATAAGCGGTGTCCTACTCTTCCTCCGCAGAGGGATGGCGTTTTTTCTGGCGAATTTCTCGCTGAATGTAGGCGTGGGCGTCTTGACGCCCATTGCCTGGAATCTGTTGAAAGGCTACCAGAAGAATCGCATTTTGACCTTCCTCGGTCTGGTTTCCGATCCACACGGGCTCGGCTATCAAGTGATCCAGTCCAAGGTCGCGATCGGCTCCGGCGGTCTTTTAGGGAAGGGATTTCTTGCCGGCACCCAGACGCACCTGCGTTTTCTGCCAGAGCAGCACACCGATTTCATTTTCTGCGTCATCGCAGAGGAGTTCGGATTTCTGGGTGTCCTGGTTGTTTTGTCGCTTTTTGCCTACCTGGTCATAAAAGGTTTCCAAATCGCCATGAGCGTGAAGAGTCGGTTTTCGAGCCTTGTTGTGTTCGGCGCGGCGGTGGTTTTTCTGTTTGAAATCTTTGTGAATATGGGGATGACTGTAGGGATCATGCCTGTCACCGGGCTCCCTCTACCTTTCCTGAGTTACGGCGGCTCATCGCTGCTTTCGGGCATGGTTTTTGCTGGATTGATGTTGAACGCTTCCCGTAAACGCTTCGCTTACATCTGAGATTTTCATCCGCAATGACCGGGGATGCAGGGCCTGTTTCCCGCTGTGACTTTCCGCAAAGCGAGGGCGTGCAGGTACAAGATTATTCTTGGGCAATTGGGCTCACGTTCGGGGAGGAATAGTCCTTATCATTAACCAAAACAAGTGTCTGTTTCACCAAATTCCCTTGACTTTTAGATGGGACTTTAATAGATTTAGATTAATCATTGTTTTTAATCGAGGTAAGATATGAAATTCTACCGTGTGCTTGTATTGGCTGTCGGGATGTTTCTTGCCTTCCGGCCTGGGGCGGCCTTTGCCCAGGGTTGGACTTTTGGGCTGGGGTTGAATGTGGGAGTGAGCAAGCTCGAGGGGGATCTGCCGGGTGCAGATCTCAGTCCCCTGGTTTCAGGCCACCTGAAGGTCTTTCCCTTACCTTATTTGGGACTGATGGGGGAACTGGGTTTCGCTTCGCTGAATTCCAGCAGTCATCCCAACCCCGCCATCAGCAATTTCAAAACTGAAATCGTTCCGTTTGAACTGAGCGCCGTTTTCAACTTTTTGCCGTTTCGCAGAATCAATCCCTACATCTTCGCCGGGGGCGGTGGCGTGTATTGGAAGGCCACGGGTAGCGGCAAGACTTTGCAGGATGGACTCGATTCGTTCCTCAAAACGGGAGGGGGGCTGGAGTACAAACTCTCCCAGAATTTCAGTGTGAACCTCGCCGCGGCGTTCCGTTTTTCATTGACCGATGCCTTCGACCAGTTGCGGCAGGGAGATGAAAACGACCAGGTGCTGGATGTGCACGCCGGATTCACTTTCTATTTTCACAAGAATCGGGGTGACCGTGATCACGATTTTATCCCGGATGAGCTGGACCTGATGCCTGATATCCCAGAAGACCGGGATGGCTACCTGGACCATGACGGCATTCCCGAAAAGAATCCCAATCCTCTTGCGCTCAATTCGGGGGATTTCGGAACTGCAAACGGCTCCACTTCTCCGGTGGTCATTCATCACATCGTGACGCGGGCCGAAGCGGGACGGGACATCACGGTGCGGGCCAGCGTGTTCTCCAATCTCGACTTGCGGGTCGTAGCCGCGCTTTATCGCCCCATCGGCACGCCGAACTGGAACGTTGTCCGGCTCGAAGACCAGGGTGGAAATCTCTTCGAGGGGGCCATCCCCGGATACGCGGTCACCACCGATGGCCTGGAATACTGCGTTGTGGCGGTAGATGAGACGCTTGGGGGAATCGGGTACTCTGGTTTGCCCAGTAAACCCATCGAAGTGCAAGTTTCCCCGAACGGAAGAATCTGGAAGTGGCTGGGGGGAACCGTGGGCGCTGCAGCAGTTGGAACTGCCTCGTACCTGATTTTGCGGAAACAAAATTAATCCAAAAGTTTAAGGAAGGACCCTAAAAGGAGGCGGCGGCAAAATGTCATTAAAGGTTGGTATTGTTTCAACGTTCTTTTCCAAAGCAGGGCTGCTGGCAGGTTTTCTCCTGATCGTTCCGCTGTGGTTCGGTTGTGGCGCATCTCGGCAAACCGCCCAGAACAACGGCGAACCCATCGACATCGACGAGCTTTTAGGCGAAAAGGAGGCCACGCAAGCCACGCGCGACTCCGATGAATCAGAGGTGTTGCGTCTGTTGGGGATTCAGCCCGCTGAGGAAAAAACCGCGATGGCCCAAACGACAGAACCTGCGAGCCAGCCGGAAGGCGAGGAGCTCAAAGCGAGCGTGGAAAGTCTGAAACAGCAGCTCCAGGAAAAAGACAGAGAGATTTCAGAGCTGCGTTCAGAGATCACTCAGAAGGAGGTTCGCATCAGTGACCTGCAGTCTCGAGTTGCCGGAAGGAGTCAGAGCCCCGTGAGACCAGCCGGCACCGCGTCGGAACCTTCGCCTGAGTTCAAGGCGCGGTATCAGCGGGCGCTGAATCTGTTTAAGGCGCGAAATTATCAACAAGCCCTGCAAGAATTCAAAGCTTTGCTGGTCATGGACCCGAACACATCGCTGTCGGACAATTGCCAGTACTGGATCGGGGAGTGCTATTACGGGATGGGCAACTACGACCAGGCCATCGTCGAATTCGAGAAGGTGTTTTCCTTTCCAAATTCCAACAAAAGCGACGACGCACAATTGAAGTTGGGGATCTGCTACATCCGCCTGGGTGACAGAAATCAGGCGAGGGCCGAGCTCAACCGGCTGCTTGAGATCTATCCCAACAGCGAGTACGTCCAAATCGCGCGGAAGTACATGGCGCGCTTGTAAGTCACAAGGCGTTTCTCTGCTATCGGAGAGAGAATGCAAAAAGGGTGGAGAGAGTCCACCCTTTTTGTTTTCCGGCATTTGTTTTGCTCCGGAAAGCATCCTGGCCGACGGCTTTTTCTTGACTTTGACGCAAAAAATGCTAAATTTAAAAGATTAAAGAAAACAATCAGTTAGTTTATCAGGGATGTCGGAACTGAGAAAGGATCCGGTTGTCGGACGCTGGGTGATTATCTCTTCGGAGCGAGGAAGTCGACCGTCAGATTGGGCCAATGAACCGAATCCAAAACGAGGAGGGTTCTGCCCGTTTTGTCCGGGGAACGAAGACAAAACGCCACCGGAAATCATGGCAATCAGGCACCTTGGGGACAAGCCCAACATGCCGGGCTGGGATGTTAGGGTTGTTCCGAACAAGTTCCCGGCCTTACGCATCGAGGGACAATTGAATCCGCGGGGGGAAGGCATTTACGACAGGATGGAGGGCGTCGGTGCACATGAGGTGGTGATCGAGACGCCCGACCACGCCGCCGACCTCACGGACCTGAGCGAGGAACACATTTGTCAGATACTGCTTGCGTTTCGTGACCGCATGCTGGACCTCAAGCAGGATGTGCGCTTCAAATATATTCTCGTTTTCAAGAATCACGGTGTCGCTGCCGGCGCGTCGCTGGATCACACCCATTCGCAGCTCATCGCGACGCCGATCATCCCCAAGCGCGTGATTGAGGAGCTGGAGGGTAGCCGTCATTTTTACGCGCTCAAGGAACGCTGCATCTACTGCGACATCGTTCGTGAAGAACAGAGATTGCAGAGGCGGTTGGTTGCGGTTTTTGAATCTTTCCTGACCATTGCCCCTTTTGCGCCACGTTTTCCTTTTGAAACCTGGCTTCTGCCACAAAAGCATTATTCCCATTTTGAGCACATGCCGGAGCAGATGTACTGCGAACTGGCTGGCGCGTTAAAAGATACTCTGTTGCGCATCAACAGAACGCTGGGTTACCCGCCTTTTAACTTTATTCTGCACACCTCTCCGGTACAGGAA
>CAYQOI010000217.1:0-6369 GCA_964419085.1 uncultured Cytophagia bacterium
GTCGACTTCGTTGACACGCTCATCGAGATGGAGAAGAACAAAAAACTGGCAGCTCGATGAGGCGAATGGGCGCCGAGTCGCAACCTTTCTGGAGCAGGCGTAATGTTAGTTGAAAAAAAGAAATCACGTTCCGTCGAAATCCCGATGGCCTCCTTGGCAGACATCGCGTTTCTTCTCCTGATCTTTTTTCTGGTGACCACCACCATCGATGTGGACCGCGGTATCGGATTGACCCTGCCCGCAAAGGGCGAACAGACCGAAATCCGGAGCAAGAACATTACAAATCTATTGATCAATGCTCAGGGAGAGGTCCTTCTCGACAACGAGGTGGTACCTGTCGATCAGATTCATGAGCTGATACGCCAGAAGATAGATGCGAATCCGAGGCTTATCGTGTCGGTGAAGACGGATCGGGAGACCAAGTACGAGGTCTTCATTCAGGCGCTGGACGAGCTCAAGCTCGCCAATGCCACCAGGATTTCCATCGCGGAGCCAGAGAAATAACGGGGTGAAGGGAGAATAAAGATGAAGTTCGAAAAGAAAAACAAGGTTCAGAGTGGGATTCCTCTCTCCTCGCTCCCCGATATCGTTTTCCTGTTGCTCATCTTTTTTATGGTGTCGTCGGTCTTCAAGGAATTCTCCGGGCTTCCCATCAAATTGCCCAACGCGCGCAAGATCGAGAAAGTGCAAGGGAAACGAGATATCGCATATGTCTGGGTAAGCAAGGATGGGTTGGTTTCCATCGATGACCGCTTGGTGAACGTCAGAGACATCTCGAAAATTATGTATCAGAAGCGCATCGATCCCATGCATCCATTGAAGCTGGTTTCGATGAAGATCGACAAGGGAACGGAAATGGGTGTGGTGACAGACATCCAAGAGGAGTTGAGGGAAGCGGACGCCCTCAACATAAACTATTCTGCTAAACCAGCGATGTGAGGTGAGTTGTTATGAGAAAGAACCCGGATGCAAATCTGAAACTCAAGTACCGTAAGGTCTTCGAGTTGAGCCTGGTCCTGTCGTTGTTTGGGCTCCTGGTGATCTTCCAGTTGCTGCGCGCAGTCAGTCTGAAGGCGACAGAGACGAGCACGCCGGACATCCAAATCGAGGTCGCGGACATTCCCCCGACGGAACAGATCAAGCGTCCGCCACCGCCGCCCAAGCCCTCGATTCCCATTCCCACGGAAAACGAGGACGTTCCCGAGGACTTGACCATCGAGTCTACGGATCTGGATCTGTCGGATATTCCGCCTCCGCCTCCGCCTCCGGAGGATGACGGAGATGTCAATATCTTCGTGCCTTACGATGAGCCGCCGGCTCCCATCGGTGGGTTTGCGGCAATTCAGCGCGCGCTGAAATATCCCGAAATTGCGCGCAAAGCAGGCCTGGAAGGCCGCGTCATCGTTCAGGTTTTGGTCTCTGAGACGGGGAAAGTCGTCAAAACACGCGTCATCAAATCATTGGGCCACAGCGGCATGGACGAAGCCGCGGTGAGCGCGATTCGGAGCGTGAGGTGGAAACCGGCGCTTCAGCGTGACAAGCCGGTGAAGGTGTGGGTCGCGATTCCCGTGATCTTCCGGCTGAGGTAACCCCATTTTACATTCTCAAGGAAAGTTTGGCAGGGCGGCGCTTTCAAAGTTGGCCGCCCTTTTTCGTTTGTTCCCGACCTCAAGCAAATCGCGCTTTCATTCTTACGGCGGTCTTGCGATATGCTGGGCTTGAATCGAGTAGCCGACGGTCTCAGACACGGCGTCGCGGCTTTTCTGGATTTTGTTTATCCTCCCTATTGTCTGCTCTGCGATGCGCATCTGGCCGCGGGTGAGCGACTCATCTGCGAGAAGTGCTGGCAGCACATGCCGCGGATTTCCCAACAAGAGGGACACCGGCACGGCGCCATCGAGGTGGTGAGGAGTGTTTGGCCGTTCAATGAAGAGGTTCAAACGGCGATCCATGAACTGAAATTTCATGGAAAGAGGTCGCTTGCCACCCGAATCGGCGTGGAGATTGCGCGGCGACTCTTTCAAACGGAACCTTTGCTGCACGGGGAGCTGCTCGTGCCGGTACCGCTTCACAAAACGAGATTGCGGGAGCGGGGGTACAACCAGAGTGCTTTGCTCGCTCACGCGATCTCGCACGAGACGGGGATTCCGGTCGACGAATCTGCGCTGAAGCGCGTGCGGTACACCCGGCAGCAAGCGAAGCTTGGCGCTTCTGAGCGAATGGCAAACGTGCGCGGCGCATTCCGCACCACCGCGGGGAGCCTGCTGGCCGGCAAGAACGTGGTTCTGGTGGACGACGTTTTCACCACCGGTTCGACACTGGAAGCCTGTGCAGAGACCCTGAAAACAGCCGGGGTGAAACGGGTGTTCGCAGTGACCGCAGCCCAAGCGATTTAATGGATTTATGTCTTGACATTCGCTGAAATATTTGTTACTTTTGCTACGTTTTTTTGTTCGGCATACCCGTCTAAGGCTGGCGCAATTGTCTTAGATTTCGACTTTTCTTTACGCGTTTTGATCAACCGAAGGAGCTGACGGACATGGCTGTTAGAGTGGGCATCAACGGATTTGGACGAATCGGCAGAAACATTTTCAGGGCGGCGAAAAAACACGGAGCGCCGGACGTAGAGTTCGTTGCGGTCAACGACCTGACCGACTCCAGAACGTTAGCCCATCTTTTGAAATACGATTCCAATTTCGGCATCTTTGAAGGCGAGGTTAGCGCGGACAGCGAGAACATCCGGGTCGATGGGAAAACCATAAAAGTGCTGTCCATCAAGGATCCGGCAGAGCTGCCGTGGAAAGAGCTGGATGTGGATGTGGTGGTGGAATCCACGGGCCTGTTTCGGGCAAGGGAGCAGGCGCAAAAGCATCTGGATGCGGGGGCAAAAAAAGTCATCATCAGTGCCCCGGCCAAGAATCCGGACATCACCATCGTCATGGGGGTTAACGACCACAAGTACGACCCCGCGGCCCATAACATCCTTTCCAACGCTTCCTGTACCACCAATTGCCTGACGCCGGTCGCCAAGGTCATTTTGGAGCATTTTGGCATCGTGAAGGGCCTGATGACGACGATTCATTCTTACACCAACGATCAACGGATTCTCGACCTACCGCACAAGGACCTGCGCAGAGCGCGCGCCGCCGCCATTTCGATGATCCCGACCACCACGGGTGCCGCCAAAGCCGTGGCCGAAGTCATCCCGGAGCTGAAAGGCAAGATGGATGGCATGGCGATTCGCGTGCCCACTTCGACGGTCTCTTTGGTCGATGTCGTGTTCCAACTGGAAAAGACGGCCACGACCGAGGAAGTGAACGCCGCGTTGAAAAAGGCGTCCGAGAATGAACTGAAGGGCATCCTGGGCTACTGCGACCTGCCTTTGGTTTCCAGAGACTACTTCGGCGACTACCACTCGTCCATCGTGGATGCGCTTTCCACCACGGTGATCGACGGCAATCTGGCGAAAGTGCTCTCGTGGTACGACAACGAGTGGGGTTTTTCGTGTCGCGTGGTGAATCTCATCGAACGGATCGCGACGACGCTGTAGCATGACAGGCATCCTATGAGCGAAAGACGAGGCATCATCGGGGGCAATTGGAAGATGCACAAGACCCCCAGCGAAGCCGTCTCTGCGGCCAAGGCGTTGAAGATGAAACTGATAAACGTGGAGAGTGTGGATGTGGTCCTGTGTCCGCCCTTTCCCGACCTGGTTCCGGTGTACGAGATCTTGAGGGACTCAAAGGTGGAGCTGGGAGGACAGAATATGTATTGGCAGGACCAGGGGGCATTTACCGGTGAGGTTTCGGCGAACATGCTTGTGGATGCCGGGTGCAAGTACGTCATCATCGGGCATTCCGAACGGCGCCACGTTTTTGGGGAAAGGGATTCGGAGCTGAACAAAAAGGTCAAAAAGGCGCTCGAGGTGGGTTTGGTGCCCATTTTCTGCATCGGCGAGACGCTGGAGCAGCGCGAGGCGGGCCAAACCAACGCGGTGCTCGAAACCCAGGTGCGCAAAGGTCTTGCCGACGTTGTCCTTACCGATCCGCTGAATTTGGTCATCGCGTATGAGCCGGTGTGGGCCATCGGCACGGGTGTAAATGCCACACCCGAGCAGGCAGAGGAAGCCCATCGCTTTGTGCGTGAACTTCTGAGCGATTTGTTTAGTTTAGATCTCAGTAGGAAGATCAGAATTCAATATGGTGGGAGTGTCAAGCCTCAGAATGCCGCAGCGCTTCTGAGCCAGGAGAATATCGACGGTGCCTTGGTGGGGGGAGCGAGTTTGGATCCGCAGAGCTTTGCCGAAATCATCAGATGTGTGAATTAGACTTAACGGGAATAAAATGTACGGGTTTTTGCTCTTTCTTTTTGTCGTAGTTTGTTTTGCCCTGACCCTGGTCATCTTGTTGCAATCCAGCAAAGGTGGTGGATTGGCAGGTGCCTTTGGAGGGATGGGGGACATGGGCGCGGTTTTTGGCGGCCGGGGTGCAGCGAGCTTTTTGAGCAAGGTGACCACGGTCTTGGCCGCGGTATTCCTGCTCCTTTCGATTGTTTTATCCTTAATGAATCGAGGCAATGCCGGACCGGCCAGGAGCCTGGTGGAGCAGGAGCAGAAAAAGCGAGCATCCGTGCCCGCAGCACGTTTGCCCATCGTGCCCAGCGATGATTCGCGCTTGCTCCCCGTACCTCCGAGTGCGGCGCCGCCTGCCACTGCGGATTCTGCAAAGTAGTTCAGAAATCGCCGAAGTGGTGGAATTGGCAGACACGCACGGTTGAGGGCCGTGTGGGGCAACCCATGGGGGTTCGAATCCCCCCTTCGGCACGATAAGTTTTGGGAATAAAATCGGGACCGTGATAAATAATTATAGGTAAGGAAAGAGTTGCTGGGCATTCAGCCGATGTCCAGATTGCAATCCTGACTTAGCCAGTCCTGAAACAATTTTGATGGGAGGTTCTTCTATGAGGTACTTAAATCTTTCGTGGCTGAGGGTCGTAATGGTACTCCTCTTGGCCTTTCTTCTCGTCGGCGTTGTCGCTGGCCAGGATTTGAACCAGAAAAAGCAGGAGTTGATCAGGAAGATCAGCGAGATCGACCAGCAGCTAAAAGCAGGGGCTACTGGTGCGGAGCGAGAGGATCTCATGAAAGAGCGTGAGCGGCTGGTTGCCGCGGTGAGCGACATCAACAAGAAGATGATGGCGGACGCGGAGATGATGAAACGCATCAACGCGGTCAAAAAGGCCTACAACGACGGCAACAACGCGTTTAAATTGGGACAACTGCAGGAAGCGTTGAACTATTACAACAAGGCCATATCGCTGGACTCGACCTTTTACAAGGCGTATTACGGTCGAGGGCTGACTCTGAAAAAGATGCGGCGCTACGCCGAGGCCATTAAATCGTACCAGGCCGCGATCCGTCAGAATCCCAACTTTGCCGAAGCGTATTTTGCGTTGGGCAAGATTTACTCTGGCCTCAACAAGCCCAACGACGCCATCAAAACCTATGAACTGGCCATCAAAAACAATCCTTCCTTGTACAAGGCCTATTATGAGCTGGGCGCCGTGTACCTGAACAAAAAGAAGAATTACAGGAAGGCCGCAGAGAACTTCAGGAAGGCCACCCAAATCAACCCCGAATACGATCTGGCATTCTATAGTCTCGGGGTCAGCCTTACCGAACTCGGCCAGTTTGGAGATGCCATTATGGCTCTGGAAAACGCGTTGGCCGTGACCAAGCGAAAAAAGTGGGCAGACCCGTACTACCGCCTGGCCGTGATTTACAACAAGCAGGGCAAGTACTCCAAAGCAAAGGCTGCGGCCGCGGAGGCCTTGAAGAATAAGAGAAATTATGCTCCCGCCGCGTACGAAGCGGGCAAAGCGAGCAAAGATTTGGGGCAGTACAATGAGGCGCTCAACTATTTTCGCATCGCCGCCAGAAACCGAGTCTGGAAACGGGCAGCGGAATACGAGATCGACCTCATTCAGAACCGGGATAAATATGGCGGGAACTAAACCGTCGCGCAAATTCTATTTTGGACACCAACACCCACCAACTCGGTGGGTGTTTCGTTTTGTATCTGAAACGCGATACAACCGGCGGCGCTTTCGGATTGAAGCGACCTGTGCCGTGCAGCCGGGCCCTTAAAGAGGATTCTTCTGCAAACGTCGGCCCGCTGTTACCGCCTTACGGAAGCCGCTTTATGAGAATCGCTCCATGACCAGACCCTGGCTAAAGCAGTACGAACCTGGCGTTCCCCACACGCTGGAGATTCCGGAAATGACGCTGAGCGACATGTTCGACGAAGCCGTGAAGACGTCTCCGGAGCAGGCTGCCATGTCTTTGTTTGGCAGAAGGATCCGCTATGGGGA
>CAYQOI010000218.1:0-6360 GCA_964419085.1 uncultured Cytophagia bacterium
CGACTGGTGCTCGTGCTGACCGTGCAGGTCCACCAGCAGGTTGCCGATCTCCTGGAGCGTGGTGAGCGGCACGGGCGTATCGTTGACAAACGCACGGGTGCGGCCGCTCTCGAGAATCTCCCGGCGCAGAATCAGCGTGCCGTCGCCCACATCCAATTCTCCCAACAGCCTCTTCAGGGCCGGATTCTTTTCGATGGAGAACTGCCCCTCCACCACGGCCTTGGCCGCGCCCTGGCGCAGCGTCGAGGTGTCCACCCGCTCCCCCAGAATGATCCCCAGCGCACCCAGGATGATGGATTTGCCCGCGCCGGTTTCGCCGGTCAGAATGTTCAAGCCCGGGCCAAACTCGATCTCGACGTCGACCAAGAGCGCGTAGTTGTTAATTGTAAGAAACTGGAGCATCGCTCATATCTGCTCGCTGGACATCCAGGTGCTCGGTTTTCAACCAGACTGGCTAAATCCTACCCACTTACAGCGGTCATTTGCGGATGACGGCGACCTTGCCTGTTGCGGAAATACCGCTATCTGTAAATGCGAGGTAAACATAGATTCCACTCGCCACCAGTTTACCATCGTCGTCCCGGCCGTCCCACAGAACCTGCCCGCCGATGATGTCGTCGAAGGGCTTGAAGGTTCTCACCAGAGAGCCCGCGACATCGTAGATCTTCACGCTGGTGTTCTCTGCCAGATTCGTCACCGTGAACATTGCGCTGCCGTCCACGATGAATGGATTGGGAAAGCCGGTGAGCTGGCTCAAATCTTCTTTCGGCGCGGTAAAGGGCGTCTGCAGCCGAGACAGGCCGTTGGTGGTCCCGATCCACACCTCGCCGGTCTCGGCATTGAACGCGAGGGAAAGCACGTTGTCGCTCACCAGGGGACTGTTTCCGGTGGTGTAGTGGGTGAAGCTCACGCCATCGGTACTCAGCACACTCACGCCGTTTGCCGTGCCAAACCACTTGTTGTTGCGGGGATCCACCCCGATGGTGTTGACGAAATCGTTGATAAGACCAAACTGACGCCCGACATTTCCCTGGAACCAAAAGTTCACCCCCTCTTCCGTGCCAATCCACACCACGCCGTCTTCATCCGCGGTGACGGCCGTGATTTTATTCGAAATCAGACCGTCGCTGAGGTCCAGACCCTGGCTGAAATCATCGTCGCTTTTGTCCGCGAGGGTGCCGCGATGGTCCAAAACGCGAATGCCCCGGTCTTCGGTCCCGATCCACACCCGCCCGCTCCGGTCGATGGTGAGGGCCTGGACGAAGGGCGTAAAAAGACCCTCGTTGGTGGAGAAATGGATCCACTGGCCGTCCGGCGTGTGCACCACCAGCACGCGCGAGTTGTTGGCCTGCCGGTTCAGCACCCAGATGTTCTGCGTCTGATCCATGATCATGCCGTTGACCAGAACGAAAGTGGGCGTCACCGAGCCAGCCAGGATGCCGCCTGCCGTATCGATCCGCGTGATTTGGAAGCCGTTTTCGGTTTCCTCGAAAATACTGATACCACCGCCCCAACTTCCTACCCAAACCCGGTCGTCCGCATCCACCACCACGGTGCGCTGGTCATTGCTGGACAGGCCGTTCGACTTGGAAAAATTGGTCCACTTTTCGCCGTCCCACATGTGGACCCCGGCCGCCTGGGACGCGCACCACAACCGGCCTTTGGAGTCCAGGGCCAGGGACTTGAAATTGTTGCTCGCCGGCGCATTCTGCTCGAAAAGTCGCCAGGCACCCTGATCGAATTCGAAGCGGGCCAGCCCCTTGTTTTTGCGTCCGATCCAGACCGTTCCATCCGCTCCCGTTCCGAGACTGGTGACGTCACCCAAGGCGGGCCCCAGCCTGGTCCATCGGTCCGAGCCATCCAGCCAGAACACGCCCGAAGCGGTGTACGCCACCACGGTGCTCTGCGAAAAGAACTGATTGGCGCTGGCCACCTCCAGGCCCAGCACCTCGTTGGTGGAGAGCCCCGAACCGGCCACTTGCCACACCCCGCCCACAAATCTGGCGACACCGAAGCGAGTGGCAGCGTACGGGACGCCGTTCAGGACCACAATGTCGTTCACAAAATTCGACGGCAGGCCGTCCGAAGCCCTGTACTGTTTCCAGCTCGCGGGCGCCTGCAGATTGGGCAGATCCAGAGACGACTGCGCCAACCCTTTGTCTGTGGCCACCCAGATGTCCAGCCCATCGATGAAGACCGCATTGGCACCGATCTTCTCGATGTTGTCGCCGGTGGAGAGCCCCAGATTCACGTAGGTTTCTTTCACTTCGCGCTTCGCGATGTTGTACAAGCTCACGCCGAAATCCAGTCCGATGTAGAGAGAGTCGCCGAAGGCCACGATATCTGTAATGGTCTGGTTCTCGTAGTCTTCGATGACTTCCCACGTCCCGGCATCCGGATCGTAGCGGTTTAAAATGCCGTTGAACAGGGCAAACCAGAGCGCGCCGCTGCGGTCCTTTGCCACCGCGACGACATCGTTTGCGGAAAGCCCGTCGGTATTTGTGATGCTGGTTACCGACTCGTCCGCCAAGCGCAACTGAAACACGCCCCCGTTGGAAACCGCCCACGCATTCTCAGAGTCCACGAGAATGTCCCGAATCGTTCCCACGCTGGTAAATGATTTCCACGCGTTCACCTGGGCCGGCGCCGGCCGCGCGGACACCTGAAAAAGAACAAAACCGACCAGAAGAATTCTCCGCCTCAACTGCAACAACCCCTTACGACAGCTTGTTCAACAAATCCACCATTTCCATCGCGGAGAGTGCGGCATCCCAGCCTTTGTTTCCACCCTTTGTCCCGGCACGTTCGATGGCCTGTTCCAGCGTGTCGGCGGTGATCACGCCGTAGGTTGTGGGCACGCCCGAATTCAATCCCACCTGCGCGATGCCTTTGGTGGCCTCCGCGGCGATAAAGTCGAAATGGGGTGTCTGCCCGCGCACCAGCACGCCGAGGCAGATGATCGCGTCGGCTTTGCCCGCGCTGGCCATCTTCTGTGCCGCCATGGGCAATTCAAAAGAACCCGGCACCCAGGCGACTTCGATGTCCGCTTCCTTGGCACCGTGGCGCATCAAACAATCGATGGCTCCCTCAAGGAGCTGCTTGGAGATCGGCTTGTTGAAACGAGCGACGACGATTCCGAATCGCCTGCCCGTTGCAGAAAGTTGGCCTTCCACTGTTTTGATCATGATCGGTCCGTGTCGTGTACGATAGTTTCTTTTTGTGTCGGTTCGTGATCGGATTCATCTTCCAACAGCGTCAAGAGGTGACCGAGCTTGTCGCGTTTGGTGGCCAGGTACTTGGCGTTGACCTTGTTCGGCGGCACCTCGATTCTGACCCGCTCCACGACCTCGAGGCCGTAGCCGGAGATTCCGATGATTTTCTTGGGATTGTTGGTCATCAAACGGATCCTGCGGATGCCCAGATCGAAAAGAATCTGCGCGCCAACCCCGTAGTGGCGCAGGTCCGCTTTGAAGCCCAGCGCTTCGTTCGCTTCCACCGTGTCCTTTCCCTTATCTTGCAGCTCGTACGCCCTGATCTTGTTCTTCAGCCCGATTCCCCTGCCTTCCTGGCGCATGTAGAGCACCACCCCGCGGCCCTCCTTTTCGATCATCTTCAAGGCCTGGCGCAACTGTTCACCGCAGTCGCAGCGCAGCGACCCGAGAATGTCGCCGGTGAGGCACTGGGAATGCACGCGCACCAGCGTGGGTTCGCCGGTGTCCACCTCTCCTTTGACGATGGCCAGGTGATGCTGTGCGTCGATGTCGCTCTCATACAGATGGAGGACAAACTCGCCGTGCTCGGTGGGCAACTTGGTGGTGACGATTCTCCGCACCAGCTTTTCGGTCCGCCTGCGGTACTCGATGAGATCGCGAATGGTGATGAGCTTGAGATTGTGCTGGCTGGCGATCTCCATGAGACGGGGCACCCGAGCCATGCTGCCATCATCGTCCATGATCTCGCACAGCACACCCGCGGGATATAAACCCGCCAACCGGGCGAAATCCACCGCGGCCTCGGTGTGACCCGCTCGCACCAGCACGCCCCCCTCTCTCGCCCTGAGGGGAAAGATATGACCCGGTCGGGCCAGGTCCTGCGGTTTGGTAGCCGGATCGATGAGCGTTTTCACCGTTTCGCAACGGTCAAACGCGGAGATGCCGGTGGTCGTGTTTTTCTTCGCATCCACCGAGACGGTGAAATAGGTCTTGAGCTTCTCGGTGTTGTCGGGCACCATCGAGTGCAGGTCGAGCTCATCGAGTCGCTCTCCCGTCATGGGCACGCAGATAAGCCCGCGGCCGTGTTTGGCCATGAAGTTGATTTTCTCCGGCGTGACCTTTTCCGCGGCCATGATAAAATCGCCTTCATTTTCACGATCCTCATCGTCCACGACGATGAGAATGTCTCCGTTGCGAAACGCTTCGATGGCCTCCTCGATCTTATCGAACATCGCCGCTCCTTTTCAGTCGTACCCCAATCGCTGCATCCACGCTTCGGTAAGTTTACCTGCGTCTGATTTGGTGAGAATGCTTTCCACATATTTCCCGATGACGTCCACCTCGATGTTCACCGCCTGTCCCGGGTGCACCTCCCCCAGGGTCGTCAACTCCAGCGTGTGCGGGATGAGCGATATGGTGATCTCATCGCCCGCCAACCGGGCGACGGTCAAACTCACGCCGTCGATGGCGATGGACCCCTCCGAGATGACGTACTTCATCAAATGGGAAGGAAGCCGGACATTCAGCAGCACACCGCCTTTCTGCTTCTGCAGCGAAGTCACGCGGCCCACGCCGTCGACATGGCCCTGGACAAAATGCCCGCCCAGCCTGTCGGCCAGCGTGAGAGAGCGCTCCAGATTCACCCGGCTACCGGTCCGCAGCGACGCCAGCGTGGTCTTGCGCAGCGTCTCTTCCACGGCCTCTACCAGGAACGAGGAGCCCTTCACCTCGACCGCGGTGAGGCAAACGCCGTTGACCGCGATGCTGTCGTCAACCTCGAGGTCCTGCACCACGTGCTCCGCGGCGATGGTGAGGCGCAACGCGCCCCCGCGCCTCGAAGCCTGCGTGACCCGCCCCACTTCTTCGACGAGCCCGGTAAACATCAGTTGGCCTCCACGTGAATACGCCCGGTGAGCAGGACATCCGGCCCCACGCGCCTGGGCACCATGTCGTGAATCCGGATGCTCTGCTCCAGATCGTGAAAACCTGAGTCGTGAAAACTGCACAAGCCGTCACCCAGGATTTTGGGCGCCACGAAAATCGCCACCCGGTCCGCCAGATTGTTTCTCAAGAAGCTGCTGAACACCTCGCTGCCGCCTTCCACCAGCACCGAGGTTATGCCCGCTTCGCCCATGCGCCGGAGCAGGGCCCGGAGCGAGACCCTGCCGTGCTCATCGGCGGGGATGTTCCAGACCGTTGCACCCGTGGCCTCCACCGCCTGGATCTTTTCCGGGGAGGCGCGCTCGGTGGTCGCGACCACGGTTTGTTCCGCCAGCTCATCGCTCAGGAGTCGCGACCGCAGGGGAAGACGTAGCCGGCTGTCTACGACGAAACGCCGGGGATGCCGCCCCGAAGTCAACCGCACGGTAAGCTGCGGGTCATCCGCAAGCACGGTGCCCACGCCCACCAGCACGGCATCCTGTTCGGAACGCAATTTGTGCACCATCCGCCGTGCCTTTTCCGACGTGATCCACCGTGACCCTCCCGCGGCGGTCGCGATACGCCCGTCCACTGTCTGCGCGACCTTCAGCGTCACCAGCGGCACACCGGTGGTGACATGTTTAAAGAACGCCTCGTTGAGTTCGCGACATTTGTCTTCCAGCACGCCCACTTGCACGGTCACGCCGTGCCGGCGCAAAAAAGCGATCCCCCGGCCCTGCACCAGCGGGTTGCGGTCGGTGGTGCCGATCACCACCTTCTTGATGCCGTGCTGAACGATCTTTTCCACACAGGGAGGTTGTTTGCCGTGGTGGCTGCAGGGTTCCAGATTGACGTACAGCGTCGCCCCCTTCAACTCCCCCTCTGCCGACGCGATGGCCCGGACCTCAGCGTGCGCTTCTCCGAACTTCGCATGAAATCCCTGGCCGATGATCTTGTTCTCCTTGAGGATAACTGCTCCAACCAGCGGATTGGGGCTCACCCGTCCTCTTCCCCGCTTCGCCAGCCGAAGAACCCGCCGCATCACCTCCTGGTCAGTCACGCGCGGCAAAAATGAAGTTAAAAGTCATTATCTTTTAATTTAACAGCAAGTTAAGAATGCGCCTCAATATAAAGATTATTTGCCTGCAAGTCAAGATATTTTTGCCGCCCGCCGCCGCGTGGAAAGAAACGCGCAACCCCTCAAACATACCAGCTATAGTATGATTGG
>CAYQOI010000219.1:0-6309 GCA_964419085.1 uncultured Cytophagia bacterium
GGCGGGTCCCGCCACCTAACTCAATTTACTCCGCACAATCTCCTGCACGGTCTTCCCGTCGGCCCGGCCCTTGAGCGACTTCATGGCGACCGACATCACCTTGCCCAGGTCTTTCACGCTGCTGGCTCCGACTTCGGCGATGATCTTCTCCACCTGCGCCTCGATCTCTTCGCGTCCCATCTGCTCCGGCAGGTACGCGGAGAGAATGGCCAGCTCCTGCTCTTCCTTCTGCAGCAGGTCGGTGCGGTCGCTCTGCTTGTAGAGCTCGATGGCCTCGCGGCGCTTCTTGGCCGCGTTGGTCAGCACCGCGATCTCATCTTCTTCGGTGAGTTCCTCGCCCTTGGCGATCTGCCGATCTTTCATCTGCGCCCGCAGCATGCGAATCGTCTCCACCCGCAGCGCGTCTTTGGCTTTCATCGCAGCTTTCAAATCTTCGGTCAGCTTTTCCTGAATGCTCATCTGGCTCATCTCGTTTTTGTCCAATTTGTCGCACAAATTTAAGCAACCCGCGCTGGAAAAGCAAGGAAAAGCACAGCCGTGAAAAGTGATTGCATGCCTGGTTTTCGTTTCGTACTTTGATTTCACACATCTTCATTTCGGCGATACACAAAACCAGAACGCGACCCATGAGAGCCATCGTTTTCCACGGTAAACAGACGCTAAAACATGAGCACGTCCCAGACCCTCGCATCGAAGCACCCACGGATGTGATCGTCAAGGTGCACCTGTGCGGTATCTGCGGTTCCGACCTGCACCCGTACCATGAGCGGGAAAAAGGCCTGGATGCCGGCACGGTGATGGGACACGAGTTCGTGGGCGAGATCGCGGAAACAGGTCGGGACGTTCGCTCCCTCAAGCCGGGGGAGGTGGTCGCCAGCCCGTTCACCACCAATTGCGGTCGCTGTTTCTTTTGCCGCACCGGGCTCACCTCGCGTTGCGAAAAGGGACAGCTTTTCGGCTGGCGACAAGGGGGCGTGGGGCTGCACGGCGGTCAGGCCGAGTACGTGCGCGTGCCGTTGGCCGAAACCACGCTGCTCCCCGTTCCCAAGGGCGTTTCTTCAGAGGACGCGCTGCTTCTGGGAGATGTGTTTGCCACCGGTTATTTCTGCGCGGAGATGGCCGAGGTGAAACCCGACGGGATCTACGCGGTGCTGGGGTGTGGCCCGGTGGGACTTATGGCCGTTGTGGCGGCGCGGGAATTGGGCGCCGAACACCTTTACGCGGTGGATGCCGTGCCATCGCGATTGCGCCTGGCCGAACACTTTGGGGCGATGACGTTGAACTTCGAGCAAGGCGATGTGGTCGCCGCACTGCGCGACGCCACCTCGGGACGGGGCGTGGATGCAGTGCTGGAGGCTGTGGGCAGTCCGGAAGCGGGGCAAACCGCATTCGAGCTCGTCCGACCCGGCGGCGTCATTGCAACGGTGGGGGTGCACACGGAGGCACGGATGGCGTTCACCCCGACGCAGGCCTACGACAAGAACCTCACCTATCGGACCGGTCGCTGTCCCGCGCGGTCTTACATGAACCGCCTGCTCCCCCTCCTGCAGATGGGAAAATATGACCTCGCGGCGATCATTTCCCACCGCCTGCCGCTGGCTCAAGGGGTGGAAGCCTACCGCATTTTTGACCAGAAGTCTAAGGATTGCATCAAGGTCGTGCTGAATCCGGACGCGTAGCCTGCTACTTTTTGCGCGTATAGACGACGGTAAACCGGTGCATCAGTTCTTTGCACGAACCGCACTCGTCGCTCATGTGCTGGATGTTCACCGGTTCCAGGCGCACTTCATACCCCAACTCCGTGTAGTTCGCCAGCGCCTCGCGGGCCATCCGGGCATCGGCGATGTAGCGCCTTTGCCACCCTTCTGCGGTCAAATTCGGGTCGGGTGGAAGGGTGCAACCGATATAGCTGCCCGTTTCAGTTTGACATGGTTTGCTCATGATGTCTCAGTTTGGGTTAAATTCGGCGGTGATTGTCGGGATTTGATCTGAGTTGAGAAATGGAATATCGTACGCCTCGCAGAGTTTCCGAGCGACTTCCAGGTACTCCGCATGCCGTTTTCCGCCGGCCTCGGCTTCGATGCGTTTGAAGTCGGCCAACAGCGTCTCCGCGGTGGTGTCGTTCAGCACCTGACCGGCCATGGGAAAGAGCACCTGGTCTTCTTTCTGGATGTGTGCGGTGAGCAGCGCCTTGAAGTCCCGGGCATTCCGGGCGAAAGACGCGATGGCCTCTTTGTCCCCTTCGCCGGCTTTTTCCAGCGACTGCGCCATGTTGCGCACCAGGTGTCGTCCATCGTCGTGCTCCATGAGCATGACGCCGATGGGACCGCCTTCGCGCGGGATGCCGTTCTCTTGCATCACCACAAACAGCCGGTCTTCCTCTTTTGCATGGTGGCAGCCGTCGGCGAAGTTGCGAAAAAAGTCCACCGCGGCCGTTGCGGCATCTTTGTTGAGCTTGCCGGTACGCTCCGCTTCTTCCGCGATTGCGTCCATGCACTCGAGCACCTTCAAGATCACCCGGTGCTCCTCAGAGAGAATATCCGTTGCCCTCATAAACTTCTCCTTCTGGGATAAATGGTGAATTTGTCTGTCCGTGCAAAGCACGGCTTGAATTGTTATCGCCCGCGCGGGCGTCGCTGAGTTCCGCTTCCCGGCATCGGAAACGGCTTTCCCAAAAACTCAGCTCGTCTCGACGCTGCGCGTCTCAGTGAATTGGTGACGAGAATTGCTCTTACCGTGGCCTCCCGCCTGCAGCTTTTTGAGCCGCAGGTGTCCCAGAATCGCGCAGCCCAGCGCGGCGGTAAACTGCGGCATATCGCCGTCGGGGACGTTGACCGTCGCTGCAAGCTTCTCGCGGATGACTTCCGCCATTTTACGCCAGCGCAAAATGCCCCCCACAAGCGTATACTCCGGCTCGGAACGGATGCGCTTCATGAGCTGCACCGAGCGGTCGGTAAGCGACATAATCGCGCCGTTCATGATGTCTTCCGGCGGCACGCCCTCGGAAAGGTGGCTGATGACCTCCGATTCCGCGAACACCGCGCACACCCCCGAGATGGGCACCCGTTCTTTGGACAACTCCAGCAGTTTACCGATGTCTTCGGTGCTGTAGCCCATGTACCGCGCGGTCTTCTCCAAAAACGCGCCGGTCCCGGCCGCGCACTTGTCGTTGAGTCGGAATGTGACCACCTTCGACGCCTCATCGACTCGGCTGGCTTTCATGGTCTGCCCGCCGATGTC
The DNA here is from genome assembly GCA_964419085.1 of uncultured Cytophagia bacterium. GTDB lineage: Bacteria > Zhuqueibacterota > Zhuqueibacteria > Oceanimicrobiales > Oceanimicrobiaceae > CAYQOI01. Next base: position 3,241 of record CAYQOI010000219.1, read on the forward strand.
CAGGACGGTGCGGGTAGCCGGGAAGAGAAAATGCGCGCCGCGCGCGGTGGCAGTCAGGTCGGTCACCTGAAGGTCGCGGAAAGGTACCAGGTGGCGGCCGTATCCGGTGGTGATGATGTACGCAATATCCTCCAGCGCCAGACCAGCCTGCTGCGCCGCCTGTTGCGCGACCTTTTGCGCGACCTGGGTCAGCTTTGAGCCGGTAGCCTCCATGGCCCGGCTGACCATCTCATGTTTCTCGTTCAGCACCACCGCCTTGGTGTAAGTGGAACCGACGTCGAGTCCGAGTGTGTAGGTCATCTTGGCTTCTCCATTTGCTGTGACGCCTGCTCTAATTGGCTACGGGTCTGCGGCTGGCCAGAATATGGTCCAGGGCGAACAGCGCCGCGCCCAGGGCGCCCATGAAGTGCGATTCCTCGCCGACGTTGACTTTCTTGCCCAGCCCTTCTTCCAGCGCCTTCACCATCCCGACATTCTTCGCGACGCCGCCGGTGAAGGTCACTTCCTCTTCGATCCCCACCCGGCGCAGCAGCCCGATGGAACGCGCGGCGATGGATTGGTGCACACCCCAAAGAATATCTTCCACTTTTTTCCCTTTGCCCAGCCAGGACAAAACCTCGGACTCCGCGAAGACCGTGCAGGTCGTGCTGATGCGGACGGGCTTCTCCGCCTGCAGCGCAGTGGGACCGAGCTCGTTGAGCGGGATGTCCAGCGCCACGGCCGCCGCGCCCAAGAAGCGTCCCGTGCCGGCCGCGCACTTGTCGTTCATGCAAAAATCCACGATCTCGCCCTCGGGACTGACCCGGATGGCCTTGCTGTCCTGGCCGCCCATGTCGATGACCGTGCGGGTGCGAGGAAACATGTGCACCGCGCCGCGACCATGACAACTGATCTCGGTGACCTGCTTGTTGCCGAAGGTCACCTTGTAACGGCCGTAACCCGTGCCCACTACATAGTCGATTTCTTCGTCGCCCAGTCCGGAATTCTTGAGCGCTTCCTGGAACGCTTTCTCCGCGGCCACGGTCACGTTGGCACCGGTGTCGATGAGCGCGCGGCCGACGATCTCCTGGTTCTCATTGATGACAACGGCCTTTGTCTGCGTGGAGCCTACGTCCACGCCCGCTGCGTAAGACATCATTCAACTCCTGCTTTTAGTGCATCCTCTCCGATTCATACGTGTACACCGGCCTGCTGCTCCCTGGAGATCAGGCCTTCGAAAAACGCGTCGATGCGGTTCTTCATCTGCGCCTCGGACACGACCCGTTTGTCCATCAAATCCGATTCGATGAACAGCGTGGCGATATCGCGATTCTGCATCACGTAGCGCCGGCCGTCGGCCAGCCCGGTGGACACGGTACGGCAGCTCTTGATTGGGTGGTACACCACGCCGTCGATGTGAAAGGACTCGGCCTGCGACAAGATCGCGCGCTGCTGGTGAAACATGCTGTCCATGGCATCGCGCACGCTGATGAGCAGCCCTTCGGCCAGGCTGTCGATGGGATTCGCCAGGTCGTACTCGAATCCCAGGTTCGTCCCCCCGGAAGCGAACCACAGGTAGGTGGAATGGACAAACACGCCGCCCCATTCGGTAAAAAACTCACCGAAGCGGCGGAAAATCGGATAGCACGGCACGCCCACGAAAAAGAGCCGAAACCGCTCTTCGGTAAGGGTTCCGATATCGTGCTCGCTTTTGTAGCGCATCTCCTCCACCAGGTCTTTGAAATAGGCGCTGCCGGCCGCGGTGCCGCGCAGGCCGTTGGTGACGCCGAGAAAGATGGTGCCGTCGGTGAGCGCGTTGAAAACCGCGGGCCGCTTCTGATTCATTTCCAGCACGCTTTTCCAGCAGCGGCTCAGGTCGTTGGCGTAGCCCAGCACTTCGCGGAACTTGTCGATGTCGAATTTCTTGCCCGACACCTTTTCGCACAGGCCGATGAGCTCCTTGAGCTGCGCGGCCACATAGCGCCGGTCGTTTTCAAACGTCGGGTCGCCCGGCCAGGACTGGGTGCCGTCCGCGCGGGTCCCGGGAATGTCGATGGTGAAGACCGGGATGTTGTACATGCGCTCCCAGATCTCCGCCCATTTGATGTAGGTGTTGCACGCGTTGGTGAGCACCGCCAGACCGGGCTTTGGAATCCGTCCCATGGGGTGTTCCCCGCCCCGGAGCTGCACGCCCACGTCGGCTTTGACATAGCCGCAGATGTCCGGCGAGTAGCCGTAATCTTCCGCCTCATTCAAATACTCCGACGCCACGCGGCGAACCGCGGTTTGCAGCGAATTGATTTCGGGAAACACCACGGGAAAATCGAAGGTCTTCAGAATCTCGTTGAGGCTCCCCATGACGAAGACGTAGGCCGCGGTGCCGCCTTCCTCCGCCACCCGGGTCAGGTCCTGGAACCATTCTCGAAACAACCGCGCGCCCTCTCGATTCCCCCGGCCCACAATCTCCGAATCCTTTTTCTGGCCATCTGTGCCCATGTTGTCACTCCATCAGCTAAACAGAATATTCTCGACAAATGTTTCCAGTTGAATCCCCAGGTGGTCGAAGGTCGTCTGGTTTTCTTCGAACTCGCTCACAAAGTACGGGATGCCTTCCTGGTCCAGCATTTTGCTGTAGGTCACCTGCTCCTCGAGGCCCGGCTCACACATCTTCGCGGCGGTGACGATGGCGGCCTCCGCGCGGGCCCGCCGGATGCGGTCCAACAGCATCTTTTCCTTGGGCTTGCGCAGGTCGTGCTGCACCGGGCTGTAGGATGAATTCTCGACGTACGCCTGCGCCAGGTTGAAGAGCGGGTCGCCTTCGGTGGGCACATCGTCCAGAAACCAGCGCAACCCGATCATCAAGTCGTCGTCCACCAGATAGCACGAGCGGTCGATGGTCTGCAGCAGGTCCAGCGGCGGCTGTTCGCAGAAGCCGCCTTCAAACACCACCCGCATCTTGTCCTGCTGTTTGGCCTCCCGCTGTTTGACCAGAGGAAGGACATACCGCATGAATTCGTTGTATTCTTCCCGCGGCACAAAGCCGGCGACCGCCATCAGCGCGTAGGCCTCGTCCGCGGCGATGAGCCACGG
>CAYQOI010000220.1:0-6307 GCA_964419085.1 uncultured Cytophagia bacterium
ATACTGGAGGCGACCGGCCTGAGCTATCCAGGTCAAATGGACTTGCCGGGCCGGAGCCTGCTCTCCTCCACAGGACCGGAGCGGGACTTGTTCGCAGAGTGGGAAGGCCGGGTGCCACATTTCGTGCGAAATCGTTTGGGTTCCGGCGCACAAGCCGAAGACCTGAGGCTCTTCACCACAAAGCAAGCTATGATCCTCTCCGGCGCGCACAAACTCATCAGACGAGACACCGGTGAAATCGAACTTTACGACCTTTACCAAGACCCGCAGGAAGCGAACAATCTCGCCGGCGCAAAGCCAAGGCTGGCGGCGGAGTTGGAACGACGGCTGGCCGCGTGGCAGGCGGACGCGGCCTCATCGAGAGAGCGTGAATTGTATGAATTGGACGGCGACGCGAGGCGTAACCTGGAGGGGCTGGGCTACATCTAAATGAGCTTTCAACGAAAGGTACTGAACCAGTCCCTCATCTATTCTTTTGTCAGCATCGGCACGATTCTGGCCGGTTTCATTTCGTTTCCCATCTGGACGCGTCTGCTGAGTCCTGAAGAATATGGCATTTACAATCTCATCATTGTTTCCATCGGGTTTCTCACCACCTTCTCAAAGGCCGGACTGCAAAAGGCCGTCATTCGGTTTTATTCGGAATTCGCCGCGGGTCGCAACGGTCGACCGATATCGGTGTATTATTCCACCATGCTGGTGGGATCCCTGATCGCGGGATGCTTCTTCAGCGTTTTGTTTGTCGCGCTGGCTTCCGCGTTTCAAAGTACGTTTTCTCTGGGCGTCTCCACAAAAACGCTTCTGCTGCTGATCGCCGTAATCGTTGTGATGCTGTCGTTGAACAGCGTGCTGATTTCTTTCTTTCGGGTGGAGCAGCGAGCGGTAAGTTTTACGATTCTCTCCTTCATTCACCGGTACGGGAACATCGGCGCCAGTGTTCTGTTCGCTATCGGGCTGAAGATGGGGATGGTTGGCCTGTTCATCGGTCAAGCGCTCATCGAGACAGTTGTGGCCGTGGGGTGTATCGCCCGATTGCTTTGGCGCAAAGAGCTTTTTGTAAAACATTTTTCGCTGAAATTCCTGCGCGAAGCGCTCAGCTTCGGCATTCCTCTGATGCCGGTGGAGTCTTCGAAGTGGATTCTGGCTTACATGGACAGATTTGTGATCCAGATTTTTATGGGAGCGGCTGCGGTTGGGTTTTACTCGGTAGGATACAACATGACTTTGTACTTCAGCACGCTTCTTGCCGCTCCCTTTAATCTGGCCATCACGCCGATGTATCTGGATATCTGGGAAAAACACGGACGGGAGAAAACAACGGAGTTTCTGAATTCGGTGCTGGACTATTTTCTGATGCTGGCCATCCCTTTGATCTGCGCGTTTAGTTTCCTCGGTGGGGATCTTATCGACTTGCTGGCCTCGTCGAAATACCATGGAGCCTCTGTGGTTTTGCCGTACCTTGTCATTCCCATCGTGCTGAATGCCTCGTACACCGTCTTTGGCGCGGGCTTGCTGATTTACAAGAAGACCAAGCTGGTGATGTACTACACCTTCGTCGCCGGAGGGGTGAATATCGCGCTGAACTTTCTCCTGATTCCGAAATTCGGTCTGATGGGTGCAGCAGTGGCAACGCTTATCGCCTACACCGTGTTGTTTGGACTGACCATCGTCTCGGCCTCTAAATACTTGCGCCTGTCCGTCAACCCAAAATCCGTGCTCGGCTACGTTGCGGCTTCCATGGTGATGATGTGGATGCTGAGCTCCCTTTCATGGAGTACCATGCTGGGCATAGCCATGAAAATAGGCATCGGGCTGAGTCTGTACACGGTTTGCCTGGTGATCCTGGACACGCGCTTACGTCGGAAATTGTTGGCGTTCAGGATTTCGACATCTTGACAACTGCGAGAAAACCATGACAACGCAAAAACCGAATATCATCATGGTGGTTCTGGATACACTCCGTCCCGACCATCTCTCCTGCTACGGCTACCCAAAACGGACTTCGCCCAATCTGGGGCAAATCGCGGCGGAGGGTGCACTTTTTACGCGCTGCTTTTCCGTCGCGCCGTGGACTTTGCCCTCCCACGCCTCGATGTTCACCGGCACCTACGTTTCGCAGCACGGGCTGGAGCGCGGAGATGAAAAGCTGAGTCAGGAGATGACGACCCTGGCAGAGCTGTTGCAGCGGGAGGGTTACCTCACTGCCGGTTTTTCCAGCAACATTTGGGTCAGTGAACTCACCGGGCTGTCGCGCGGGTTCGAGTATTTTAGGAATGCAAAGAAGATCCCGTACCAGGATGTGAAAAAGCTGAATCTTCTGCAAAAAGTGATCAAGGAGATTTATCTTCGTTACTTTTTCAAGCGCTACGATTTTGGTGCCCGCGAAATCAACACCATGCTCACAAGGTTCTTCCGCCGCGTGTGGCGCCGGGATAGGCCGTTTTTTCTTTTCATCAATTATTTGGAGACGCATCTCCAGTACAAGCCTCCTGCCAGGTACCAAAGTTTTTTTCTGAACGGCGAACAGAGACGGCGGGCAAAGGAGATCAATCAGGATGCGGCAAAGTTCAACGTCGGTGCGGTATCCATGAGCGATGATGATCTCGAAATTCTGGCCGGTCTTTATGATGCGGAAATTCGCTACGTAGACGCGCGACTCGGGGAACTGCTGGCCATCCTGCGGCGCCTGAGGATTCTCGACAACACCTTGCTCATCGTTACCTCTGACCACGGCGAGAATCTCGGCGACCACGGCCTCATGGACCACCAGTACTCGCTGCACGACACCCTGATTCATGTGCCGCTGATTGTCCGCTATCCGGAGGTTTTCCATCCGGGCAGCGTGATCGAACGGCCGGTGCAGACGGTGGATTTTCTGCCAACCGTTGCTGGGCTTCTGGGATTGGAAGACGGCGCGTTGCCGGACGCACAAATGCAGGGAAAAAGCTTTCTGCACGATGTGAACGGAGAAGTGGAACGAGACGTGTTCGCCGAGTACTTGACGCCCAGAACCCAAGTATTGGAACGCGTGGCTCCGCAACAAGAATGGGCCAGATTGGGGGCAAGTCTCCGGGCCATCCGAACCGAGAGGTTCAAGTTCATCGCAGCGTCCGATGGAAACGACAAACTTTACGACTTGAAAAACGATCCGGGTGAGAACGACAACGTGCTTTCGTTCTTTCCGGAAATAGCAGAGAAACTAGGTCAACGGCTTTCTGCCTGGGTGGAAGCCATCCAGCAGACATCTACTCGCCCGCGGTTTGAGTTGCAAGAGGACACCCGCCGGGTATTAGAAGGCCTTGGATACATTTGATCGGAGTAGGATGAAAACAATCATTTACGTCTTGGACAGTCTGAGAGCCGACCATCTGTCGTGCTACGGTTACAAAAAAAACACCTCGCCAAACCTCGACGCATTGGCTGCAGAAGGCGTTTTGTTCGAAAACGCGTTCTCCGCCTCTACCTGGACCCGGCCGTCGGCCACCTCGTTGTTGACCGGTCTCTATCCTTTACGCCACGGCGTGGAGACCTTTCACTCGACCGTGTCAGAAAATCTGCTGAGACTTCCGGAGGTTCTGCAGAACAGCGGGCACACCTGCGCGGCGTTTTCCACCATCGTGCAGGTCTCGAGAGAAGTCGGCTTTGATTATGGCTTTGATGCCTTTTACGAATTGTTTCGCGGCCCGGAAGAATCCGCGGCCTACCCGTTGAACACGGAGTTGGCCGGGCTTCTCCCGTCTTCGGAAGACTTGAACGCCGCGCTCTTTCCATGGATAGAGGAGCATGCCGACGAGGATTTTTTCGTTTTGGCGTGGTCCATCGACACCCACGTTCCGTACACCGTTCCCCTGGATCGGGCGGAGTTTGTGGACGAGGCCTTCAGACGGGAGCCGTTGGAGATCGATTACAAATCGAGGTACTTCTCTGCCGAAGAAATGAGATTGGTCAAGCAACTCTACGAAAGCTGCATTTTTTATAACGACGCGCAATTCGGTCGACTGTGCGGCTTCCTGAAGGATCTCAACATCTATGATGACTGTCTTCTCGTCGTACTCGGAGATCACGGAGAGGTGTTCGACGAGCACTCTGATCCAAGAAGCCGTTTGGGTGAAACCATCAACCGCCTTCGGAAAAAAGGGGAGAACCAGGTGCTCCATCGGCGACGTGGTCACATTGTTGTCCCGCCGTACGATGAAGACATACATGTGCCGCTCATCTTCAAGTTTCCTCAGAACCGATTTGCCGGCACACGGTCTGCTCGTCTTGTGTCTTTGGTGGATGTCTCGCCCACGATTCTGGGCCTCGCGAGTCCCGAAAGTCGCGTCTCGCAGCTGGGACTCGACGGCAAAAACCTGATGCCTTATCTTGCCGAAGAGGCACCGCCGGAATCCGAGGAGGTGGTCTTTTGCAGTGGGAAGTCTTATCAGGGCTTGCCACACTACTACTGTGTTCGCAGCCCCAAGTGGAAATACATTCTGACTGAAGTACCCATGCTTTCCGCAGGTGCTCTTGCCCGCAATGGAATCTCATATTTGGCTTCTCATCTCCGCAATCAGTTTCTGCTGGCTAAAGAGGCACTCTACGATCTCCAAGAAGGCGAAGATGAGAACGTGATAAAGCGTTATCCGGAGGTAGCCGCGTCCATGCGAGCGAAGCTCAAAGCCTGGCGGAAACGGTGCAAGGTGAACCGCTATCGACAAGAAAAGCAGTTGTCTCTGCACGAGATGGATGCGGTCAATGAAAGACAGTTACGCGCACTGGGCTATATGAAGTAGGCATGTGATGGAAATGTCTGTAGCACAAGTTCGTGAACGGATCCAGCGGATGCCAGAGGGCAAACAAGCGAAGCGGTTGCCCGTGTCCCCGCCTGCAAAACCACGCTTGAACGTGGCCATGATCATGTACATTTTCCCTCCGGATTACGGTGGCCGAGCGATACAAGCGCTGCAGGTCGCCCGGGCGCTGCGGGCATTTGGCGTCGAGTCGTTTTTCGTCGCGGCCAATCTGTCCGGCGCACCGGATTTCGAAATCATCGACGGTAGTCCGGTCTATCGTTTTCGCACGGTCTCGCTGCCCCGTCTGGACTTTCTGTTTTATATGCTAAAGGTCGTGGCTCTGTTGTGGAAGAAGCGGCGAAATTATGATCTCATCCATTTTCATTCCATCAAACCGTTTTCGTTTCTGGTGACGGCTCTGGCCAAGCTTCTGGGTAAACCGACCCTGGTTTCTTTGTCGTTGGTGGGTAATGATGACCCGGAGGCGCTCAAGCGGAAATCGTTCCTGTGGGCGGTGGAGGCACACATGTACAGGCATCTGGATCGGATAAACTGTGAGAGCACGGCGTTGCGAGACTCCTGTTTGCAAGAGGGCCTTTCCCAGCTACGGCTTTCTGGAATTCCTTGCGGCGTCGACGAAGGAAAGTTTGCTCCACCCAAAAACGCATTGGAACGCAAGAGGTTGCGCAGGGCTCTGGGACTGCCGGAAGACGCGTTCATCTGCCTATTCGTCGGGCGGGTGAGCACCCGAAAAGGATGCGACCTGCTCTTTGAAGCCTGGGAGCAGATTTATACGAAGAACGAAAAGTTGTATCTTGTCCTCGTGGGTCCCCACGGCGAGCATCGCTTCATGACCGAAGCGCAGCGCCAGTTTGAACAGAATGTGCAAAAGTACATCGCGGCCGCTGCCCGACACCATATGAAGTTTACAGGCCAGGTTGAGATCGCGGAGGTGTCTAAGTATTTTCGGGCTGCGGATTGTCTCCTTTTTCCCTCCAGAACAGAAGGCTTCGGCATCGTCACCATTGAGGCGATGGCGTGCGGTTTGCCGGTGATCGCGACGCGGATAGAAGGAGTGACCGAGGATATCATCGCCCACAACCAGGACGGGCTGATCCTAAAACGACGGGAGCCTGGAGAGCTTGCCGCCGCCATCCTGAGTCTACAGAAGGACAGCGAGCTCTACACCAGACTGTCCAAAAACGCGGTAGCGAAGGTTCAGCGGTCCTACACGCTGTCCTCTGTTGCCGGCCAGCACGCAGCACTCTACCGGGAGCTGGTTCTGGAGAAATGTACCAACGGACAGAAGTGAAGGAGACTTTTGTGAAGCAAACCGAGACGATTACAAGAACGCGGAAACGCGCAGCGAACCCGGATCTGGTGGAAGCCTTCCGCGCGGCCGGCGTACGAGAGGGGTTGTGGCGCCGCGGGGACCGGTTTTTTCATTATTGCAAACACCAGCTTTTCCGCGGCATCGATTTCCGCGGCAAAACGATGCTGGACGTGGGCTGCGGCGACGGTCTCTTCATGAT
>CAYQOI010000221.1:0-6290 GCA_964419085.1 uncultured Cytophagia bacterium
GGGCGACGTCTTCTATGTTTACCGCAAAGGCGAAGACCTGGTGGACCCGGACACGGGGCTTTCTCTCGGCAGCATCGACACCAAGGTCGGGGAAATCAAGGTGGTCAATCCGAACATCGGTGAGGGAAAGGCCTCGCAGTGTTCCATCGTCAGCGGTTCCGGTTTCCAGAAAGGCGACTTTGTCCGGATCGAATAGCGTACTGAGAATGCACCTGTAGCGGTTCAGCAAAAGGAGACGCGGTTCGTCTCCTTTTTTTGCGTTGAGCCGCGACTTTTTGTGGGAGAGCGATGAAGATTCGCAGCGTGGAAAAACACAGTACCGGCAGCGAGTTGGGTTTGCGTGCCGGCGATGATGTGCTCAGAATCAATGGGCAGCCGGTTCGGGATATTCTGGACTACCGCTTCTTGATCGCCGAAGAAACCGTTGAAATGGAAGTGGCCCGGGAACACGAGCGGGTGATCTACGAGATCGAAAAGGACTTCGACGATGACCTGGGCCTGGGTTTCGATGAGATTCAGATCCGTTTTTGCGGCAACGACTGCCCGTTCTGCTTCGTGGACCAGAACCCCGCGGGCATGCGCCAGTCCCTTTACTTTCGCGACGAAGATTTTCGTCTTTCTTTTCTCTCCGGGCACTACGTCACCCTGACCAATCTCTCCCGGCGGGACCTGGAACGGATCGTGCGCCAGCGCCTTTCGCCGCTGTTTGTTTCCGTACATGCCACCGAACCGGAAGTCCGGAAGGAACTGTTCGGGATTCGCCACGATGACCATCTCCTCGAAAAGCTGGCGCATCTGACCCAGCACGGAATCGAGATCCACACGCAGATCGTTCTGTGCCCGGAAATCAACGACGGCCCGGTTCTGGAACGCACCATTTTCGACCTCGCTCGCTTTCGTCCCAATTTGAAATCCGTGTCCGTGGTGCCGGTGGGCTTGACCAAACACCGCCAGGGGTTGAGAAGGCTGAAGCCCGTAACTACAGATTACGCCCGAGAGTTGCTGCAGGTCTTAGAGCGGTTTGCCCAGAGATTTCGCCAGAGGGGGGAAGAGCATTTTGTTTACGCTGCAGACGAGTTCTACATCATGGCCGGCGAACCCCTGCCGGAGGCGGCGCGCTACGATGGTTTTTACCAGAAGGAAAACGGCGTCGGCATGGTGCGCTATCTGCTGGACGACTTCAAACAACAGGAAAAGACCTTTCCTGCTAGGCTCAGTCGTCCCTCCAAAGCGACATTTGTGACGGGTACGCTCGCGGCCGGTTTCATGCAAGAGACCGTCGTTGCCGGGCTGGCGCAGGTGCAGAACTTCGAACCCGAGCTGGTGGTGGTGGAGAACGAGTTCTACGGGCACAGCATTCGGGTCACCGGACTGCTCACCGGGCAGGACATCTACGCGCGTTTGAAACAAGTCGAGTTGGGTGACAGAGTTTTCTTGCCCGGCAACTGTGTCAAAGACGGGGTGCTGTTCCTGGATGACTGGACCGTGGAGCGGTTGAGCAAAGAACTGGACTGTCCGGTGGAACCGCTGGACAACGATTTCTCGCGGGTTTTTGACGTTTTGTCGTAGCATGTCTTTTCCCATCGTGGCAATTATCGGCCGACCGAACGTCGGCAAATCGACCCTGTTCAACCGGATCATCCGCAGCCGCGACGCGATCGTGGACGACCGGCCGGGCGTCACCCGGGACCGGAAGGCGGTCGAGGCCGAATGGGCGGGCCGAAACTTTATCCTGGTGGACACCGGCGGCTATATGCCGGAGCGACAGGACCAGATCGCGCGCGGGGTGGTGGCGCAGGTGGAGCAGGCCATCGCGGAGGCCGACCTGCTGGTTTTCCTCGTGGATGCCCGGGCGGGACTGACCGCACTGGATGAGGAAATCGCCCGAGTGGTGCAAAAAAGCGGAAAAAAGACCGTGCTGGCGGTAAACAAAGTTGATGAGGCGGCCAGCGAGGTGAAGGCCGCAGAGTTTTACCGCCTGGGATTTGAAGACCAAATGACGATCTCGGCCGCAAATGGCCGCAGCGTCGGTGATTTTCTGGACCGAGTCGTCGAGAGTTTGCCTCCGCCGAAGCCGTCTGACCGGACCCCGCGGCCGGAGATCTCACTGGCGGTCATCGGTCGACCCAACGTGGGGAAATCCTCGTTTGTGAACGCGATTCTAGGCGAGGAGAAGCACATCGTGACCGAGGTGCCCGGGACCACCCGCGACGCCATCGACACCGTGTTCAAGTACTACGGCCAGGAATTTCGTCTGATCGACACCGCCGGCCTGCGACGCAAATCGCGGGTCACCGATTCGGTGGAATTCTACAGCACCGTGCGCACCCTGCAGAGCATCAAGCGGTGCGACGTGGCCGTGGTGCTGGTGGATGCCACCGTGGGACTGGAAATGCAAGACAAGCGCATTTTAAACGAAGCCATCCAGCACAAAAAGGGCGTGATCCTGGCGGTGAACAAATGGGATTTGGTGGAGAAGGACGCGCACACCGCGAAGCGCTTTGAGACCGAAATACGCGAGTCGCTCAAAAAGCTCGATTACCTGCCGATTCTGTTCGTTTCCGCACTGACGAAACAGCGCGTGTTCAAGGTCATCGAGGTGGCGAAGTCGGTGTACGCGGAGCGCAACAAAACCATTCAAACCGCGGCGCTGAACCGTTTCCTCGAGCAAATCACCCAGCAGTACGCGCCGCCGTCGATGGAAGAGCGGGAAGTCAAAATCAACTACTGTACGCAGGTCAAATCCGGCCCGCCGGTCATCGTCTTCTTTTGCAACGCGCCGCAGGCCATCAAGCCCAACTACCGGGCGTTTATCGAAAACCAACTGCGCGCTCGTTTCGGCTTTTTCGGCGTGCCGCTGTCACTGATTTTCCGCAAGAAATGAGATGCTGACATGAAGGGAAAAAGGTCTCTCGTGCTCCTGGGCAGCGCTTTGTTGTTGGCCGCGTCTGCTTCCGGCCAAACATCGGGCTCGCGCGAGGAGCTTTTTTCCAGGGCCCTGAGCGTTTTGTCCAGAGACCGGGTCCCCCCTCGGTTGCGCGTCGCGGAGCGAGTCGCGGGCTCGCCGGGCTGCGCGACCTTTATCGTCGCGCAGGTGCGCAGAGACTTTCATCTTTTCACGGCAGAGCAGCGGCGCATTCTCCGGCCGCTGATCGTCCGCCCGAATCTGCCGGAGAACATCGTGACCGGGGACGGGAGGTTTCGCGTCCACTTCACCCGAACCGGGTCTGATGCCGTGCCCGCGACCGATTCCGACGGCGACGGTGTGCCCGATTTCGTGGAAGAGGTGGCCCGGGCCTTCGAGCGTTCCTGGCAGGTGGAGATCGATTCTCTGGGTTACCTGAAGCCGCCGGACGACGCGGGCGTGGACGGGCCGGAGTACGATGTCTACATTCAAGACCTGGGCGATCGCTTTTACGGCTTCACTCAGAGCGAGAGCGACGTTCCCGGTACGCCGCAGGACGATGTGCGCAGTTACGTGGTGCTTGACAACGACTTTAACAACAACCACTTTACTACCGGTGTGCGCGGTGCCCGGGTGACTGCCGCGCACGAGTTCTTTCACGCTATTCAATTCAGCTACCGCAACGTGAAGACCGCGCAGGAGCCGTTTTACTACGAGCTTTGTTCCATTTGGATGGAAGACGTGGTGTACGACGCGATCAACGATTACTACCAGTATCTGCCCTCGTTTTTTCGCCGCAGAGACGAACCGTTCAACAAATTCGTCCCCAGCAATTTTGGCGAGGCGGTGTGGGATCATTTCCTGGTGTCCAAGTACGGGGACATCGATTTGGTGCGGACAACCTGGGAGCGCATGCGCGGCGACCTGGCGCCGGTGCCGGCCATCGATGCCACACTGCGCGACGTGGGAAGCAGTTTCGCATCGGAATTCGCGGAGTTTGGGGTCTGGAATTATTTTACCGACGGACGCGCGGACCCGGCGGCTTACTACGAGGAGGGCGCTGCGTATCCGGCGGTGCACCTGGACGGCGATTTCCCCCTGAACGCGGACACAACCATCGCGGGCTCGAGCCTGGGTCTGACGCACAAGAGCTACCGGTTTACGGTACAGGCCGCGGAGTCCTACGAGCTCCTGGGCCGTGTGGATAAGCCCGACGACTGGCTGTTTGGGGTCATCGTTTCCCAGCCAGACGCGCAGAGCAGTTTTCGAATTGTTCCTGCCAACATCGCAGCGGAAATCGGTTTCCTGCCGCAGTCCGCGCAGATCGTGGTTATCGCGGTGCAAACTCGGGTTTTGCGAGACAGCGAGTTGCTGTCCAATGCCTCCAGCGAGCGTTTTGAGTTTGACCTGCGGCGCAGCACCGAAAACAGGCCTGAGAGCGGGATCACCGCGGTTTACCCCAATCCATTCGTCCGCAGTGTGCACCAGCGGCTCACGGTTGAATTCGTTCTCGAACAAGCGGGAGAAGCGGAACTGCGCATCTTTACTGCAGACGGCCGCAGGGTGTTCGAATTCGAGTTTGACGCTGCCGACGGTGCGGGCTCGCCGGCCGGGCTGATGAAATGGGACGGCCGGGACCAGGACGGCGAGCCGGTGGCCTCAGGCCTTTACCTCATCCAGTTGCGCCAGAACGACTTCGTCGACGTTCAAAAGGTCGCGGTTTTGCGCTAACTGTACGCTGGCTTTCCTATTGACTTTAGCCCAAATATTTCTTATACTTAAAAATGTTTTTTAGCTGGCAGTCTGAATTTTGCAGGAGGCACTTGTTTTGACGAAAGGAGACATCATCAACATCGTTGCCGAGGGTACCGGGTTGACCAAGATGGAGACGGCTGCGGTGATCGACGGATTCCTGGCCACCATCAGCTACGCGCTGCAGACCGGTGACACGGTGACCATCCGGGGTTTCGGGAGTTTCCGCACGGTTCACCGCAAGCAGAGAACCTCGCGCAATCCCAAGACCGGCAAAGTCATGGAGATTCCAGACCGCAGAGCACCGGTGTTCAGGGCTTCAATCGATTTGAAACGTCTTGTAAATAAAACAGAAGAATACATCTAAACAGAGAGGAGGTGAGCGCAGGTTTGCCCAGTGGTAAGAAGAGAAAGCGACATAAGATCGCCACGCATAAACGAAAAAAACGGTTGAGAAAAAATCGGCACAAGAAAAAACTTCGCTGAGGAACTCGTTTCCCTGTTTTCTTGATTGATTCGGTCCCCTGGGGGAGGACACAAATATCAGGACAAGTTCGATTTGAGAGACAAACGGTTCTCCAGAGCCAAAGGCTCCATCCTGGTGGTTTTGCTCCTGTTGGGTTGTCTGCTTGTGAGCGAGAGTTACGGATGGGGCTTCTTCGCGCATAAGTGGATCGGTCGAACTGCGGTGGACGCCGTGCCCGCCCAGGCTCGACCGTTTTTCCAGCAGCACCGAGAGTATCTGTCGGAGCACGCCATCGATCCCGACCTGTGGCGCAAGCACGACCCGGACGAAGGCGTGCGGCACTACATCGACATCGACCTGTACGGCCCGTACCCTTTCGATGCGCTGCCCCGGGACCTGGCAAAAGCGCGGCAAAAATTCGGCGCGGACACCGTCAACGAGCGCGGCATCGGTCCGTGGTGGGTGGTAAAAACCTACAACGACCTGGTGCGGCTCATGCGCAAAAGAGACGTCGATTCCACCCTGGTGAAGGCCGCGGCGTTGTGCCACTACGTCTCGGACCTGTGCGTGCCGCTGCACACCACCGAAAATTACGACGGCCAATTGACCGGAAACAAAGGCATTCATCGCCGGTTCGAGGCCACGATGATCGAGATGTATGCCGACAGCTTGAAGTTGACCGTTCGACCCGCGCAGCGCATCGCAGACCCGTTGGCGTTCATATTCGACCTGGTTTTGCGGAGCTACTCGCTGCACCAGAAGATTCTGGACGCGGACACGCAGGCGAAATCCAGCGGCCGGGTTTACCAGGGACCGGAAGACTTCGATGCGATTTACTATCGGAAACTTTACCGCCGCGTAGGGGAGCTCGCCCGCAAGCAGATGTCCCTGGCCGTGTGGGCGGTTGCCAGCTTCTGGTACACGGCCTGGGAGGAGGCGGGCCGGCCTCAATTGGCGGCGTCGGAGCAAAAGAGGTGAGCATGACCCAGCTCAGCTTCGAGAATCTTCTGGTTGAGCAGACCTGTTTTTCGGTCACCGACCTCACGCGCAGGATCAAACTCCTGCTCGAATCCACCTTTGACGATGTGCTCGTGCAGGGCGAAATCTCCAACTTTCACCACCATTCCAGCGGGCACATGTACTTTTCGCTCAAAGACGAAAACGCGC
>CAYQOI010000222.1:0-4266 GCA_964419085.1 uncultured Cytophagia bacterium
GGGACGCGCTGCGCATCACACCGGCCCAGGTGCGGTCCGGCTGGTAGATGTTTCGGGCGTTGAATCGGTCCTTGTAAAGCTTCTGGAAACGCCCGAAATGACGGCGGGACAGACGATAGTCGCGCTCCAGTTCCACCATGGGATTCTCCAGAAACGAGAGGCGGTCGTAGCGGTACGAAAACCGCAACACGTCATCCACGAAGAGCTTCAGGCTGTAGACGCCGAATCCGTTCGCGGAATTCGACCCTTTGTCGTAGCAGGAGATCGCCAGCCCCACGTTCCCCCAGATCTGAACCGGCCGGTCGATTCGGTACGTTCCAGCCCGCACCCAGCTCGGCGCCAGGATCAGCGGCCGGAAGTCGTGCTCGACCTCTGACTCCGCATCCAGGGGCGACAGGCTGATTTTCCGAACGATGGGACTGACGCGATCCGGCAGACGGTAGCCTTTGGAAAGCGGGTTGATGGGTTCGTTGCGCGCGGTGCGAATCTCGAAGTGCAGATGCGGGGCTCCGATTCCCGTCTGGCCCGTGTAACCGACCACTTCCCCCTGGGTCACCGGCAGAACACCGGGTTTGAGGAACAGATTCACCCGGTAGCGGCCCAGGCGCTTTTGCTCTTTCTCCACGATCGCGGCGATCTTTTTGGAGAACGCGGAGAGATGTGCGTACACCGCGATCTCGCCGGTGTCCAGCTTGAGGTAAAGAGCCTTGCCGTACCCGAAAGGCGACACCGAGATGCGCCAGACATATCCGGGACGCACGGCGAAGACGTTGTAGCCCACCTTGCCCCAGGTCTTGATATCGATGCCGGCGTGGTAGCGCCGCGCGCGATACTCGCAAAAAGCCGAGGTCAAATGCTTGCTGGCGTCGGTGGGCCAGAGGTAAACGGGCGGGTCGTCGCCCGGTGCAGCCAGCAAGCTGGACGCCACAAGAGAAAAGCACAGGCCGATTTTGCCCAGGGCCTTCATCTCACTTGATCTCCTTGAGGAGGTCGGGGCGGTCGGTGATGATGCCCTCCACCCCCAGGTCGCTGAGCTGCTTCAGCCTCTGCGGATCGTTGACGCTCCAGACCAGGGCGTAGTACCCCAGGTCTCTGATCTTTTTGAGAAAGCTCTCGGTGGCCAGACTTTTGTCCAGATGGATTGCTTGAGCACCCGTGAGTTTTGTTAAAAAAATCTCGGAGCGCCGCACGTTAAAACTCTTGTCGATCAAAAAGCCGGTCAAGATTTCTCGGTCGAGCTTTCGGATCCGCCGGATCACCAGTGGGTTGAACGAGGAGACGATGGCGCGTTCCTGCATCTGATATTTGCGCAGCACCTCCACAACCTTGCGCTCGATCTGCGCTTTCGGCAACCCGTTGGTTTTGATCTCCACATTCAAGATCGTTCGCTCACCTAAATTTTCGATCACCTCCGCGAGGGTGGGAATCTTTTCTTCGTACATTCCGTCCGCGCTCCTGATTCGGAAGCAATTCAACTCATCCAGGGTCTTGTTCTTCACGAAGCCGCGGCCATCGGTCATGCGCGCCAGCGTTGCATCGTGGAATACCACCAGCTCGCCGGATTTGCAGACGCGCACGTCCAGTTCGATCCCATCCACACCCAGCTCTACCGCCTCCCGGAACGCGGCGAGCGTGTTCTCAGGGGCTTTTGCGGTGAAGCCCCGGTGCGCAAAATTCAACGGTTTGTTGGCAAAAATCGAATGGCCAGCCATGCGGGACATAGTACTAAGTTACAAGAATTTCGTTAATTTACAACCCCTAAAACCACAATCTTTATTTCACGAAATCTCGTCCAAAAGTTCCGCGAGACTCGCGGTTAGGGTCCGGCGGTCAAACGCCGAGAGCCGCGCCAAATCGGCATCCGCTGAACGCGGCTGCGTCTGAAATGCGGAATAGAACCGCCAGATGGCCTCCGCGATCTCTTCCACCTGCCCGTGGGAAAAAACCGAAGCGCTCGCGAACTGCTGCAGCAGCTCCACCCCTTCCACCCGCGGCCCGATGGCCAGCACGGGTTTCCCGGATGCCAGGTACTCGAAGGTCTTGCCGGGAATGAAATCCGCGGACGCCCATTCCGCCACGGGGTAGAGCAGGAGGTCCGCGGCGGCCAGTTCCCGCACGGCCGCGCGATGCTCCACGTAGCCTGCGACTTGCACGAGCTCCGCCAGCCCGAGAGCACGGGCCTTTGACACGAGCGCGCCCGTGAGGTCCAGCCCCACGATCCGCAGCGTCATCTTATCTCTGAGTTCAGGCCGGGATGCCAGCAGAGAAGCCAACGCGCTGAGCAGCGAATCAAGGGGCGCGATGGCCGAGACCGTTCCACAGTAAGCCAGGGTAAAACGCGGGCCCGCGGCTTTTGGCGAAGCCGGAAAATCGTCCGGGTCGAAGCCGTTGGTGACCACCCGCACCCTGGAGGCCGGCAGGCGGTGTCTGTGCTGCAGGCGCTGCGCCAGCCCCGGTGACACCGCCACGATCCGGTCGGCCTGTCGCACCACGCGTCTCTCCAACGCCTGGTTCAAAAAACCGTGCAATCGGGTGGGTTCAGATTGAAAATTTCCTCCGGCCCAGCCATCGCGAAAATCCGCCACCCAGGGCAGACCGGTCAGCCGTTTGAGCAGGCCGCCGGTAAGATGCGTGGAATGCGGCGGACCCGTGGTGAGCAGACAGTCCACGCCTTCGGTTTTGATGACCCGCCGCGCCGCGGCCAGGGCGAAGGGTTGCCACAACACTTTGGCGTCGGGAACGAAGAGCCACGCGGCCAACCGACTCAGTAAACCCCGCTGCGAAGGCAAAAGATGTTTCGTCTCGGCGAGCTTGCGTCTCCCGCGCAGACGCTCGAGCACGCGCGCGGGGTCCAGCGAGCCGGTGCGCCGGACGCGCGCGCCCTTCACATCCTCGAGCAGCGACCGGTCCTCTGCATAGTAGGCCACCTCTTTGACCGTGACCACGTGCGGGGTCCACCCAAACTCCGGCAAGAATTTCACGAACTTTGCGATGCGCTGCGTCCCCCCCATTCCCAGAGGCGGAAAGTAGTAGGCCAAAATCAGCAGCTTCTTCAAACCCTGAGCCTGATTTTCTCCGCGATTTTTCCCAGAAGCCAGCGAACCCGGCACACGGGACTTTTCAAGTACTGTTGCCACCTTCCGGCGTACGCTGCAAAAAAATCGTCGCCGGTCAACTCTGACAAGATGTTCAGCAGTTGAACGTGCACCTTGACGTACATGGGAGACGCCAACCTGCGCGTCGGGTGCAGGTCGTAGAGATTCCAGAACCCCGTGTCGTAGCGAGAGAGGTTCCGCTTCAGCCCGTCCACGGCCACGGAAAAGAGCTCCCGTGCGGCTTTGTCCTGCCAGAATTCGCTGAAATCGTAAATGCCCAGGAGCGCAAAAAGATGGCCGTTGAGCACCAACGACCGCGGCGCGGTGGGGAACTCTTCGAAAACCAACGTGCCGTCCGGGAAGCTGGAAACCACGCCCCCCTCCGCAACCGGTTTCAAGAAAGCCCGAAACGCCTGCCGGCTGCACTCCAGGCTGCGTTCCGATTTGACCCGCGGATACGCGCGCAGCAGCAGAGAAATGCCCTGCCCCTGCGCCATCCCGGAAATCCACGGCGCGGTGGGACCGTAGAAATCCAGGTCGACGTCGTAAATCCAGGCGCCGATCTCTCCCCGCCAGGGACGGAGATTCTCCACCAGCCACTCCACCGCGGCCCGCACGGGACCGAGCGCGGCCTCGTCGCGCGAGTGGGCAAACCGCTGCAGATGAAAAAGGCCGAACTGCGCGATGGTGACGGGATTGTGTCGCTGACCCCATTTCGAGCCGTAATCCACCAGCGGCAGCCCGCGGGCGTCTTTGGGGTAGGCAAAATCCTCCAGGCCTTCCCAGCGAAACGGATAAGCCGGGTCCAGGGTCTTTGTCCTGGTTTTTTCCGAACGCGCTTTCACGGGCCCGATTCCGTCTGCTCGCGGGCACGGTAAATCCGGATCGTCGGGCCCAGATTCCAGAAACCCCGTTTGAACTCCTGCACCAGAACCCAGTCCGGCGACCGAAACAGACCCCCGTAAAAATGGCGACCGTTCTGGTAGCTCAGCCAGAGCGCCGTGCCCTTTTCGGGTTCTTCGGTTTTGAAATAGCGGTCGTAGTTGTCGCTGGAGACCATGAGATACGGGATGCCGGCCTTTTTCAGCGCGGCCAACTTCGGCAGACGTCGGTCCAGCAGTTGCCGCAAATAGAGGTTGCCTTTGGTCCGGCCCGTCGCCCCCTTTTCGTG
>CAYQOI010000222.1:4276-6278 GCA_964419085.1 uncultured Cytophagia bacterium
GAGGCGAAAATCTTTGCGCAAATTCACCAGCCTGTAGCTTGGCCGTTTCCTCCGTTCCTGCAACAACCGTTCTTTCAACTCCACAGGCAGCAGCCGGTTTTCCTCCTCGTTCTTGAAAAAACGCATGGGGTCGTACAGGTTGGGACCGTAGACGTAGTTTTCATAAGCGATGACGCTGCCCTCGGGAAGATGCGTTTCCACCCACGCCTTCGCTTCGCTGCGGACGTCGGGCCGGGTGAGCCGCACATCGTGAAGCACGATCTTTGCCGCCGGAGGAAGCAGAAGCACAACCAGCACCACGTAGCTCACAGCCCTGGCCCGAGACAATCGCAAAACGCCGTCCAGAAACAACGCGGCCAACACCGCCAGCGCGGGAAAAAGCGGGAGGAGATAGTGAATTCCGGTCCGCGTCCACGACCCCACAAACAGCAGCGTCGGCAAGACAAACGCGCCCAGCAGCCAAAAGTTTCTGGAGCGATTGAACAACAGGAAGACCACTCCGGCCACAAAGAGAACGCCCACCGTCCACTCCCGCAGCAACAACTCGAGAATGGGCCAGAGAAAGGGCACCGTGCGAACGTGCCCGACCATGCCCGCGCCCACGTGATTCAGCGTGTAGTGCAAGTCGTTCATGTAGGCGGAAAACCGCGGAATCCAGTAGGGCGAGCCCAGCAAAAACCCGAGCACCAGACTTGCGGTGGCCAGGAGACCCTGCTTGAGCAGCTCTACACCGCGCGACTTGAACCGGGAGACCACCGCTGCCAGCAGCGGCACAAAGAGAAACCCCGCGTTGTACTTGGTGGAAATAGCCAGGCCGCAAACCAGCCCCGCGACCATGTTGTTGCGGACAGACGGCGCGTCGGCCAACCTCAAGAGCAAATAGAGCGCCAGCGTCACCATGAACCCGGCGGCCGGCTCCACCAGAATCCAGTGGGACACGTCCGCGTGGGTGATGCTCAGCGTGAGCAGCAGTGCGGCCAGAAGTCCCACGCGGCGGGAAAAGAACCGCGTACCGAGCCGGTAAACCAGCCAGACGGTGGCCACCCCAAAGCCCACGCTCAAAATGCGACCCACCAGAAACAGGCCGGTGGGGTCGAGAAAGTAGGCCGCGCCGAAATCCAGCGCGTTGGAGAACACACCGAACAGCTTCCCGAAAACAAAGTACGCCGCGTAGACCAAAAACAGCACGTACGAATAAAGCCCGGGATAGACGAAATAGGTGGGTTCCAGACTCCTTTTCGCGCCGTAGGCCAACGCGTTCACCACGTTGAAAGGCTCGTCCGAATTGTAGAGCGAAGGCAAACCGTACCAGATGCCCACCACCCGAAGGAGGAAGGCCGCGGCGAGAAGCGAGAGCAACCAGCGTGACGATTTGTCGGCGGTTTCAGCTTTCATGCCCCTCACCCGAGTTTGAACACGGCTTTGACCCTGGCGATCTCTCTGCGCTCGAAGAAGCCCACAAGATAGAGGAGCACGGGCACGGCGCACACCAGGGCAAGCTGCAGGAGGTTCTCCCAGCGGCCGTGGAGATTGTAGCCCAGTGCGAAAACCACCGCGACCACACCCGCAAGCTTGAGCAGCCGTCCCACCTCATAGTCGATGCGGTAAAATCGCTGCGCGAAGACGTAAAGCAGACCGGCCATCACGAAATAGCCCGCCACCCGGGCGTAGCCCGCTCCCATCATGCCCAGCCTGGGAATCAGAAGCACGTTTGCGGCGACGTTCACTCCCACGCCGGCAAGCGTGATCAGGGGAAGCACCCTGGTTTTGTTCTTCAGGTAAATGCCGACGATGAAGTTGACGTACATGCCGTAGAGCAGATGAGCAAGCAGGATGAGCGGGACGACCTGGGTTCCGGACCAGTACTCCCGCCCGATGAGCGTAAAGCTCCCCAGCCGGAACTGTGCGATCTCATCTACAAAAAACGAAACCGTTAAAAACACCGCAGACCCCACCAGGGTGAAATAGGTGAACACCCGGGAAAAAATCTGCGGCGCGTTGG
>CAYQOI010000223.1:0-6277 GCA_964419085.1 uncultured Cytophagia bacterium
CGTGCTCGGCGAGACGCCGTCGCGCTAGTGTTTTTAGACTGCCCCATTAAAGAGGGGTGTCATCAGCAAACACTCATCTTCAAAAACTCAACCGGACACTCATGGTCCGCTATAGGAGGTTGTCTCATAGACGGTCGTTGAGCGGAGCGGAACCGACCGGCTCAACGACCGTGTGGTTCTTCTCTGCTTCCCGCTTCGTCTCCCGATCCCGCTCCCTGAGCGGAGTCGAAGGGAGCGAAGCCGAAGGGAGCGAAGCCGAAAGGAGCGAGGCCGAAGGGGGCGGCTCTGGAGGAAGAGGCGAACCCCATCTTAGGTGGAATGCCTGGAGAAGAAGACGGTTCAAAAGCCGAAGAGCCACGCAGAGGTCAAAACTTCCTGCCGCGCAAAAAACAACCTGCGCTCTTTTTTTGTTGTCAGGAAAAACCGCACATGCGCCGCAGTTTTTGCTCATCTTTCAATCCGATGCGGCAGCGAGAGAGTTCCAGCGCGCCCAGACGCTCGAGGTCTTTCAAGATCCGGCTGATGACTTCCCGGGCCGACCCCAGCTCCACCGCAATTTGCTCGTGGGTGAGATGCAAAAACTTCAGCGGCCGTCCTTCGTTGGCGAAGCGTTTGAGCAGGTACGACACCAACCGCCGGTCCAGTTTGTTGAAGGTGATCTCTTCCACCAGCGCCATGACCTCGGCCATGCGCGCGGCCAGCGTCTCAAACACGAACTGTCGCACCTCTTCCCGTTTCGCCACCCACTGGCGGAACCGAGGCGCGGGGAAAACCGCCGCCTCGATGTCGGACTCCACCAATCCGTGCGCAGGATAAGCCATCCCCGCGAGCACACAGGAAGCGGTGAGAATGCAGGTTTCGCCGCTGCGCACATGGTAGAGCGTGATCTCTCGGCCGCTCTCGCCGGATTTGTAAACGCGGATGCTGCCTTTGCCCACCAGCGCGACCTGCGTACACGCGTCGCCCTCGTGGAAATAGTACTGGCCCTGACTGAGCTGTGCCGTGACCGCGGCCTCCTCCAACTCTCGCCGGAACGCCGCGCTAGTGTTGGTGTAGAAGGGATAGCGCTTCAAAATCTCGATCTTGTCCATTTTTCATGCCGTCGTGCTGGCTCACTCGATTCTCGCTGCGGTGGACTGACCACTGGCATTCGCGGCGGTGTGGGTGAACTCGCCGAAGAGCTTGTCCTGCTCGGGAAGAAACACCCAATCGAATCGTCCGCTGGTCTTCCGCCTTTCCCCTTCTTCTACAAAGGTCGCGACCACCTTCCTCCCGTCGATCTTGCCTTCCAGGCGAATAGGGGAGCGACCCTTCGTCGGGAGACTTTTGCCGTTTTCCCAGACTTTTTCACCTTGTCCGATGACTTCATTTCCGGTTTGCGTCAGAAACACGCGGTAACCCAAGCGCAGTCCCTTGAACGGCCGGTAGGTGGTCTTTTCCACAGTGTTGACAAGGCGCCACTCTCCGGTTAGATCGAAGGCCGGAGCCGGCTGTTCGGGAGAAGATTTAGGCTGGGGATGAACCGTTGTATGTTCGCGCGGCATCACAAAAGCCAGAGCCAGAAACGCGACGCCGAGAACGCCTGAAATAATTCTTCCAGTCCTGCCCGGGTCAACCTTGCCGCTAATCTTACCCAACACCGAGACCGCGAGAAAAAAGAACCCTGCCGCGAGAAACAGTTTGGTGGCAGGCGTGTTCAGAACTTCGCTTAACACTTCGCTCATGCTTACCTCCCTTCAGAGGCTTGGGATCTACCTGAGCCCCGGGTCGGAAGGGGCAGGTGTAATCGGGAACGCGGGTGCCGCGCGGTTATTCTAAGTCGAGCTTTTTGAACAGCCGGGTGCGCACCTCATCGGAATACGGGACGCTGTAGGTTTGGTAGAGGGTGATGGTTTTTTTCACCGAGTCCACGAAAGCCTGGCAGTGGGGACATTGTTTGACGTATTCCCGCAGCGCCTGGCAGTTTGGTGAATCTAAATCTTCTCCCAACTCCGTACAGATTTTCAGCACTCGCTGCTTCGGTGTCTCTTGCATCATGCCTCCACGTACGGTTCGAGTTTGTCGCGCAGGAACAGACGTGCTCGGCGCAGCCTGGCTTTGGCCGCCGGCACCGAGATGTCCAGCGTCTTGGCCACCTCCTCGATCTTCAGCCCTTCCAGGTCTTTCAGCACGAAAGCGAGACGATAGATGGGGGGGAGCTCCAGGATCGCTCGGTCCATCTGCTCCTTCAGTTCTTGATTGAGAACCTCGTCCGCCGGGGAATCGGGCCAACGGGTGTAACTGTCCCGGATGCGGTCTTCCGGGCGGTCGAGTTGCTCGAAGGACTCCCAGCGCTCGCGTTTTTCTTTGCGGAATTTCATCAAGCAAGAGTTGGAAACGATGCGGTAGATCCAGGTGGAAAAATTCGATTTGAAGTTGAACGTCTTCAGCGCCTTGAGAATGTTCAGAAACGCTTCTTGCAGCGTGTCTTCCGCGTCTTCTTCACTGCGACAGACCTTGAACGCGAAGCTGTAAACGGTTTGCTCGTACTTTTGCACCAGCTTTCGCAGTGCGTTGGGATTTCCCATCTGCGCAGCCCGGACCAGCGCAAAATCGCTGTCGTCGATCCCTGCCTTTGTTTCGACGTCGCTCATTTTTCTTGTACGGTCTTTGTTCCTCGCTAAACTAACGAAATCTGACGAAGAATTGCAAGCGAAAAGCGACCGGCCGGCTCTTGCTTGAAAGGGGGTACCGGCTACTGCGGCAGCAGAACCGGGGTGGCAGGCGAGAAAGTTGCCTCGCGCCCCGGTTCACTGCCACCCGTGCCGAAAGACTATGACTGCGATCTCCCGTCCGTCTCCGCTGCGGTGGGGAGGTCGGTTCCCAGAAAGTACCGGAACCAGAATTGCATGCTCTCCCGTGCCGCGTGCTTGAATTTCGGGAATCGGACGCCGTGACGTTCGTTGGGATAAATCATCAGCTCGAAATCCTTGTTGAGATTCTCCAGCTTATCGATGAGCTGAATGGTGTTCTGCATGTGCACATTGTCATCCATGGTGCCGTGGGTGAGGAGGAGCTTGCCCTTGAGCTTGTCCGCGTGGGTGAGCACGGAGCCGAATTTGTAGCCCTCCGGGTTGTCCTCGGGCGTGTCCATGTAGCGTTCGGTGTAGACGGTGTCGTACAGCCGCCAGTCGGTCACCGAGTACTGTGCCACGCCGTGGGTAAAATAGTCCGCCCCGTAGGTCAAGGCCATGCAGGTGGTGTAGCCGCCGTAACTTCCCCCGGTGATGCCCACACGCGTCGGGTCCACGAAGGGTTTCTGGCGGAGCCACTTGACCGCGGCGATGAGGTCATGCATTTCCCATTTTCCCAGGTTGCGGTACAGCAGCGACCGACCTTTCTTGCCGAAATGGTTGGAGCCACGGTGGTCCACCGAGATGACGATGATGCCGTGTTCGGCCAGGAAGTGGCTGCTCAGCCGGCGAAACGAGTTGGTGACGGTGGTGAACCCGGGTCCGCTGTAGATTCGAAAGAGAACGGGATATTTCTTGTTTTCGTCAAAATCGGGTGGAAGGACCCAGTACGCCGGGAGCTGGTAGCCGTCTTCTGTGGGAATCTTGAACAGCTCGACCCTACCCAGGGCGTACTCGTCCAGGGCAGGAAGCTTGCGGTCGCCGAGGGTACGGACCGCCGTGCCGTCGGTGCGGGCCAGCACGACCCTGGTGGGATGCTGGATGTTGCTGTAGGTGTCGATAAAATAGCTCCCGCCCGGTGACACCGTGCAGCGGTGTGTCCCGGCGACTTTGGTGAGACGGGTGAGATTCTTGCCGTTGAGGTCGACGCGCGAAAGGTGTGTTTCGGTGGCATCCCCAAGGGTGTGGCGGAAGTAAACCTGTCGGTGTTTTTCATCCACCCGGACGATCTGCTCCACTCGCCACTCGCCCTTTGTGAGACGGCGTTTGAGCTGCCCCTGCAAGTCGTAATAGTAGAGATGTGCCCAACCGTCTCGGTCGGTGCGCAGCAAAAAACCGCTACCATCCTTGAAGAAATAGAGGTCTTCGAAAAACTCTACCCATGAATCCTGGTGCTCGTGGTAGATTTCAGTTTTCTTGCCGTTGGCGGGATCTGCCGCGTAGATTTTCAGCTCGTTTTGATCGCGATTCATCCACTGAAAGAAGAGCTGCTTGCTGTCCGGCGTCCAGAACGGCCAGGCCACGTAGTGGTCGGCTTTTTCCTGGAGATCCACCCAGACGATTTTGCCGCTTTCCAGATGAACGATTCCGAGGCGCACCCAGGGATTCGGGTCGCCGGCCTTGGGGTAGTGGTGGATTTCCAGCTCGCCGTGGGTGCCGTCTGCGCGGTAGAGGGGGAACTCCGGCACCGGGCTGTCGTCGAACCGGATGAACGCGAGCATCTTGCTGTTGGGGGCCCACCAGAACGCCTTGTAGTGGCTGCTGCGTTCCAGGATTTCCTCGTAGTACACCCATGACGCCCAGCCGTTGTAGACCACGTCGGAGCCGTCGTCGGTCAGTTGATGTTCCAGGCCGGACGCGAGGTCGAGGACGTACAGATTGTGGTTGCGGGTAAACGCGACCCGTTTGCCGTCGGGCGAGAACGTCGGGTTCTTTTCCGCCGCCGGCGTGTCCGTCAATTGTCTGAATTTGCCCGTTTTGGTGGAGAAGTAGTACAGGTCGTTTTTCTGATTGAACAGGAATCCAGTGTAATCGTGGGTGTGTGCGACCTGGCGCTGCATGGTGAAGCCTTCTGGAAGTTTTTTGTTGAGGGCCTGGTAATCCAGAAACACGCTGGCTTTACCCGTCGCGGCATCCACTTTCAGCAAGTTCGCGTTCTTCCGCTCTTTACCCGACGGCGCCTTGAGTTCCAGGTAGTGCCGGTCGTCAAGCCACCCCCGGATGTTGGGCAAGGTCCCCAGCAGCCGAGGCGTGGCGCGCTCGTACACCTGCTGGTAGGTCAATTTTTTCTTCTGGGTCCAGCCTGGCTGCACCAGGAAAGACACGGACAGAAAAAGGAACAAGAACACTATGCGGCTGTGCCTGGGTAACATCGTCAGTCCTCCTTTGGTTAGGTGCCGGTGAAGATTGTGAATCGGTGCGTCCGGCCGGTAGGTCATCCGCCGTCGATGGGCGTGTCACGGCCCGATGCTGTGGTGAATGCGTTTTCCCTCCGGCGCTGAACTGGCTGCGATTTTCAATCAAAAAGTAAAAAACTCGGCAAGAAAAGTCAAGGCAGGGCGCAAACCGACCGCATGCTCGAAAGTTTGGAATCGGGAGGCGCGACAGCCGCGAAACGAGGAGAAAGCAAAAAATACTTGCATTTTTGCGTCATCTGCGGTATTTTTTATACGGCACTAATTCACTGTACACATCGTTTTTGGCCTTCTTAAGTGATTTACGCTTGCAAAAGACGGTCTCCATCCCATCCAGCAAATCTAGCTAAGTCAGCTCTCATTCTGTTGAGGGCAGGGTTGTTTCACCTAAGGGGCTGGACGTTGTTGTACGCAGTTTTAACCAAAAAGGAGCGAGGGTTTATTTATGGAAACTGGTACAGTGAAATGGTTCAACAACGCGAAAGGATATGGTTTCATCGTCCGGGAAGACGGAAACGACGTGTTCGTCCACTACAAATCCATCGTGGGCGACGGATACAAAACGCTTGAGCAAGGAGATCAGGTCCAGTACGAGCTACACGAGGGGCCGAAAGGCTTTCACGCCACCAATGTCTCGAAGCTGGAATCTTAACCAAAAAAACCCCGGCCTTTTGGTCGGGGTTTTTATATAACTATCCTGCCACGAACAACCACCGTTACCCTTGGGGGGCAACGATAGAGAGACTGTCTCGTCGGTCTATTCTATCGGTTGTTTGCGAGCAATTTTCTGTACCGCCGTCTCGCAAGACTGCGTGCGATTTTCTTTTTCTCGCTGGGTTTCAGATAGTAGCTGGATTTTTTCAAATCTTTATGGATACCAGCCCGTTGGCACTGCTGCTTGAAGCGCTTTAGTGCCCGATCGATGGATTCCCCTTTCTTGATGTTAACGACGATCATGTACGAATGTCCTCTCCTTTAAGACCGCCTACAAGGACGATCCACTCTTGATTGAATCTATCGATTGAGTTCGACGCAAAAACCGCAAACTTTAAGGCAAAACAAGGGCCGTTTTGCCAAAAGCAAATTAATCTAACGAAATAATCTAAGAAAAGCAACACTTTTCTGGTCCAATTCTCGCGACTCGCCAGGCAAAGCTTTCGACGCTCACAACCAAATTCTTGTTGCATCTTA
>CAYQOI010000224.1:0-6273 GCA_964419085.1 uncultured Cytophagia bacterium
GACCGCCACATCCTTTTGCCCGTCACCGTTTAGATCCGCGACGACGGGTGGGCCCACCAACGGGCCGGCGAGGATCGGGCTTTGCCACACCTCCAGCCCGAGCTGACCGTCCACTACCCGGACTCTCGAGTCCGCAGTGAGAATCGCGATATTCGGGTGGCCGTCTCCAAAGAAATCCGCCACCGAGATTGGATCGTTTTTGTCTGCTCGAAATTCTACCCTGGGCCACAGCGGACGCTGTGAAGCCCCGTCGACACAGTTCAGAAATCCCGCACCATCCACAAATGCCAGGTCGATCCGGTGGTCGCCGTTGAAATCTGCGAGCGCTGCGCCGGGCCGATGAGGCCGTGGGGGATCACCGTTGGCGGCCAACGGCGAATCCATGTTGGCCCATGCGGCCTGCGTCAACCGAAGCGGGTCGGGATGCCGGGTGAGTACCACAAGGCTGGTCAGCGAGCGGAACAGGAACAAAGCCGCAACCAGGACAAACGCCGCGGAATAGACATTTACCAGCAGCATGCGGTGTCGAAGGGTCCAACTCCCGGCTCTTTGGGGAAACGAGAAATCCCAGTCCCCTTCCTGCACAAATCGAAGAATGTGGCTCTTGCCCTCACTGGGGATTTCGATTTCGTCTCCGGGCCGGAGCTCGACGACTTCGTCGGTATTGAGTTCTTTTTGGTTGACTCGTGTCCGACTCTTGCTCCGGCGGTCCGAAATGACATACTTGCCGTTCTTGAATGAGATGATAGCTTGACGACGAGAAACGCTGTGATCCGTTTTGCTCTTTGCATTTTTGCGGATCACGATATCATTATGCTTTGGGTCTCGCCCGATTCTGGTCTCAGGATGCTTGACGCGAAACCGCCTGCCCAGGTAGTATCCATGGATGCCCAGCAGGTAGTGGGTGGTGTCGGGTTTCTCGATTTCATCGTCTGTGGTGTGTGCGGTTTTGGGCCCATGTCCACCAGTGAAAGCGGTCTCGGCTTCCGCGGTGTTCCGCCAGACCGGTTCGGGTTTCGTATCCGTGCCGTGGCCGAGATAGCCGTTGGTTTTTCCAACCACCGGTTCGTTCTCCGAACGTGCATCTGCCGGGGCATTCTCGTGACGGGGAAAGGTTCCGGAGTTATCGTGTTGGGTGTCCGCCCCATTGCGTTGCTCCGAGAAGAATTCGGAATCGTCGGTGATGAAATCCGGCGTTTCCGGTGCGCGTTCCTGGTGGTTTTCCTGTGGCTTGACGCCGTTAGGTTCGTTGCGGAGCCAGGCGTTGAGGCGGCTGAGGGTGGGCGCGCCGGCTAGTTTTTCCTCGATGTTGGGGTGCGCACCAGCGTGCTCAAGCCGGTAGCGTTCCGCCTTCACCGCGGGCGCGGGTTTGCTTTCACCATCGATAAATGTGATGCTGTGTTTCCCCAGCCCGATTTCATCGTAGCTCTTCAGTTTGGTGCGTCCCGGAATTCTGGCGCCGTTGACAAAGGTGCCGCGTTCGCTTTGAAGATCGCGCACGTAGTAGGTGCTGCCCTGTTTTTCGAATTGCAGGTGAAAAAAGGAGATCAGATCATCGTTGATGATGATGTCGTTTCCCTGCTCGGAACCCACCGTGAAAGCGAGAATGTCCGGCGGCACGAACAGCTTCTTGACGATGAAGTCCCCTCTTTTCAAGATCAATTTGGGCATGATGTGTAGGCTCAGTTGGAAGGGTAAAGTTTAAATGTCAGGCTGCTGGTCTCGCCGGCCTGTGTGATGACCACCCTCTCGAGCTTGTTGTAGCCGGTTTTGCTCACCTTGAACAGATAGCGACCCGGGGGAACCTCACCAAATCCCTGCCCATTTGCCCCGGTTTGGTCGAAAAACGTGTCCCCGGTCTGAGGGCTGTCCACCAGGTTGATATAGATCTCGGCGCCCGCAACCGGTAGCCCCGTGATCCCGTCCAACACGTTGATGTCGAGGATCGATTTTGCGCGTTCCATCTCGGCTTGAACGCTCCTGGCGCGCGGCCCGAACTTCACCTCGGTGTTCTGATAGCCGTCTTTGGCGAAAACCGCGGTAAAGGAATAGGCGGGCAACTGCAGTTCGAACGGCGTCGTCCGGGCATTTCGCAAATATTCCCGGTTGCCGATTTTCAGGCTCACCACCTGAGCGTGCACGTCA
Source organism: uncultured Cytophagia bacterium (assembly GCA_964419085.1). Taxonomy (GTDB): domain Bacteria; phylum Zhuqueibacterota; class Zhuqueibacteria; order Oceanimicrobiales; family Oceanimicrobiaceae; genus CAYQOI01. Next base: position 2,146 of record CAYQOI010000224.1, read on the forward strand.
TTCTGGTTCACGGCCAATTCGTCGATGGCGCCGAAGCGAACGCGCCGCGAAAGCACCGCTTTGATGCGCTCCGGTGACTTTTTGTCGATGGTCACGGTCAGCCGTCGCGGAATGAAGTTGTCTTTGCGCAGTTCCAATTCGTGTTTGCCGGCTGTGAGATAGATGCCGTCGGTGGCATCGCTGTAACCGATGGTCTGGTCGGTCTTCACGTCCACGATCGCGACCGAACTCGGGGTCGTCTCAAAATAGACTTTTTTCCTGAAAAGCCCTTTAACTGCGTAATGCGTATATCCATCTTTCAATACCGTCAATTGCCAGAATCTGCGGTCGTCGACCTGATCGAAGCCCTCGGCCGTATCCAGGGAAAACCCGCTGAGTTTCTCGAAGCCGGCGTGTTCCAATTCCAGCGCCAGAGGCGCACCGACCTCCCAGGAGAATGAGCAAGGGGTGGGGTGGTTGAATCGCACGCCGTTGATGTAGACGGTCGCTTGTGGCGGCTGCGATGTGACCGCAATGTCGGTGCTGAATCGGAAGATGTAGGTGCGGGCGTTACCGTTCGTGCCCTGAATCCGAATCCCCCCCTTGCGCGGGACGAACAGCGATTTGACGATGGGTTTATAGCCCGCCAGGCTGACCTCGAGTTTGTGCACGCCTGGTGCAATCTTGGCTATCGCGACCGGTGTTTCACCTGGCACAGGGTCGCCGTCCAGTTTTAGCTTGGCGCCGGGAGGTACGGTGGTGATCTTGATGGCAGGCGGGAAGAGCCGGTCCGAAAGCCACCTGCCGGCCGGCGTCCAGCCTTGCAGGGTGTCCAGAATACCGAAGGCCAGCAGTGCCGTGAGCACAGCAACAGACCCCTGCAGCAGCCGGCGTTTGTGATTGCGAGCCGAAATGCGCAGCACATCGATGACGGTTTTGACGTCGTCCTCGTCGTCGAATTCGTCTAGTTCGCTGGTGAAGAAGTTCTGTGTCCTGACGGGCGGGTCTGGCGGTTCGGGAATGGGTTGCGGTTCGACGGGGTCGGGAGCGTCTTGCAGAAGCGGAGCCGACTCCACGCGATGATTCGTACCGGATGGCGTCGAGAGATAGGGTACGGAGCCATCGGCGGTGGTTTGGGGTGTCGTGGAGACGGGGGCGGTGATGGAGTGGGTCGGGGTTGTGGGTGGAATGTGCGGGCCCACGAACTCTGCCAACTGCTCCATCAACTCACCGGTCTCGTTACAGGATATGAGATACTGAAGCAGATCGATGTACATGTGGTTGGCGCTCTGGTAGCGTCTGCTGAGATCGATTTCCAGCGCTCTGTTGAGAATTCTGCCGAGCTGCGCGGGCATCTTGGTGCCGCGCAGCACTTTCCTGAGCCATTTGGCGTTCTTGCCCGCAGCGATGAGCTCCTCCTGGGAGTGGAACAGACGGTGACCGGTGAGCGCTTCGTACAACACCAGGCCCAGCGAGAAGAGGTCGGAACGGTGGTCGGGGTGGTTGCCCATGAGCAGTTGCTCCGGCGCCATGTAGGGAATCTTGCCCCTCAGCTTATTGTCTCGCTTTTCTTTGTGGTGCCGTTTCACCGACGCGATGCCGAAATCGATGAGTTTGACCGCACCAAACCTGGAGATCATGATGTTGGAAGGTGAAATGTCCTGATGAACGAGATTGAGGGGTTTGTTGGTAAACGCGTCTCGCCGCTGGTGCGCGTAATCCAACGCCATGCAGGTCTCGGCCACGATGTGGACAGCGAGGTGGGGCGGGATCAGCCGTCGCTGGCGTCGCAGACGGCGAATGATCTTCTCCAGATCCGTGCCGTCGATGTACTCCATGATGATGTACAGATTGCCGTCCGCGGTTTTCTTGAGCTCATAGATGTGGACGATGTTGTTGTGGCTGAGCTTGGCGATGTTGAGCGCTTCCTCCTGGAACATGTCCAGATATTTGGGGTCGTCCAGGAGGTTCGGCGCGATTTCCTTGATAGCCACAGGGCGGTTGAGCCGGCGATCGAGGCCGTAGTAGACGATGCCGAAGCCGCCCTTTTTGATTTCATAGACAATCTCATACTTGTCGTCGAGGATGCCGTTTCGAGTAAGCGCCATCTCGCTGTTTGCCTTTAGCTGAGGTTCGAGGTTGCTGGTTTGGTCTAAGTCGGTGCGCGGGTACGACAAGACCCATCATTAATCTGTGTCAAGATTGCAACTAATGTGCCAGGCAACAATTCACCCCGGCCAGGTGCGATAATCTATTGGATTTTCTGCGGGTTAGCTTTTAGGAGGGAGCCGGTTGTTCAACGAAAAACGGCTGTTTCGTTTTGGATCAGGTGTTCGTTATTCGGACAGCTTGAGCCCGGGAAATGATTTAGAATTTTCCCCGTTTTGTAAGTCTATTTAAAATCAGAAATATAGGTGTTTCTCTTTTTTTCTTGCTTTTCCGCTGCTTTTATCATATCTTGTTAGCAATTGAACCTTTCCAAAGGTCTTAATTTTCTTGAATATGGCGAAGATCAAACGAGATCAGCAGCCCGATGCCAGCTTGTCAGACGCGATCAACCACGAACTCTCCTATTTGCGGTCAAAGGTTCACGACCTTTCCAGTCTAATCGAAGTCAGCATCATCATCAACTCCACCCTGGACTTAGATGAACTCATCGAACTGGTGATGGAAAAAGCGCAAGCGGTTATGAAGGCTGAGGCCAGCTCTGTCATGCTGATCAATGAGGAGCAGAACACCCTCGAGTGTGCCGTGGCGCTCGGGGAAGTGGGGGACCAGGTCAAGAAAATGCGGTTGCAAATGGGAGAAGGCATCGCAGGCTGGGTGGCCCAACATGGCGAGCCGCAGATCGTGCCCGATGTGGATTCCGATGCCCGCTTTTCGGCAAAGATGGATCAGAGCACCGGCTTTCGCACCCGTTCTATTCTGGCTGCTCCCCTTAAGGTCAAAGACCGGGTCATCGGCGTGGCGGAGGTTATCAACAGGGTGGACGGCCGGGCATTCGATGAGGAAGACATGGACCTCTTTCTCACCTTCTGTCGCCAGGTGGCCATGGCTATCGATAACGCCAAGATGCACCAGTTGCAGTTGGAAAAGCAGAGAATCGAGCAGGAGTTGGAGTCGGCGCGCATTATTCAGCAGAGCTTCATGCCGGAACCTTTCCCCGCTTCGGCCGACCTGCGGTTTGCCGTTGCGGCGAAGAGTCTGCCCGCTGAGTCCATCGGCGGAGATTTCTATGATTTTGTACGCCTCGATGAAGAGCACGTGGGGGTGGCTGTCGGCGATGTCACGGGCAAAGGCGTGCCGGCCGCGCTGTTTATGGCCAGACTGGTCAGCGACCTGAGATTGGTTGTGCAAAAATGCCGCAGCCCGGCTGATGTGGTGATCGAGCTCAATAAGACCCTGGTGGAGCGCAGCCGTCGCGGCATGTTCGTCACCTTTCAGTACGGTATCCTGAACGCCTCCGACGGGTCCTTCATCTATGCCAATGCAGGACACCTCCCGTTTTTACATGTTGGGGCAGGCGCAGCCCGTGTGACTTTGCTCCAGGATGGCAAGGGTATTCCGATGGGCATCGCTTCGGAATTGCCGTTGCAGGAAGCGCATGCACAGCTTGAGCCCGGTGACTTCGTGGTCCTGATCACCGATGGCATCGTGGAAGCCCGGAGCGAATCGGGAGACGAGTACTCGCTGGACCGGACCATTCGTACGCTGCAAGCGGAGAAAAAGGATCCCCACGCAGTGGTTGACACGCTGCTACAAGATGTGATGCATTTCGCACAAAACGCCCATCAGCATGATGATTTGACCATTCTGGCGCTGCAATGGACGGGTTGAGAGGCAATCGTGAGCGCCAAAACGACCCATTTCTTAGGACGTAACCTGTGAGAGACCACGCCGCCAATCAGGTGGAAATTCGGGTCCCCAGCGACCCCAAGATGCTGAAGATCATCCGTAGCGGCATAGCGCACCTGTGTGAATTGTGTGGCTTTCCACGGGAGGAATGCAATGCAGTGACCATCGCAGTGGATGAAGCCGTGTCGAACATCATCAAACATGCTTACCAGGGACGCACGGACAAGCTCATCGTGGTACAGTTTCGGGTCCTGGAAGACCGGCTGGAGATCGTCTTGCGCGATTTTGGCAAAA
>CAYQOI010000225.1:0-6269 GCA_964419085.1 uncultured Cytophagia bacterium
TTTCAAGCGTGCTCGGCGAGACGCCGTCGCGCTAGTGTTTTTGGAAAGCCCCATTAAAGGGGGGCATTAGCAAACGCTCATTTTCAAAACTCAACCGGACACTCATGATGTAGGCTATTCGGTTTCCGCGCCCTGCGGATGGAAAATTTCCCCATTTTTCTGATATTTTTGAAAAGTTCTTCTTGACTTCATGGGGTTAACTTTCTATTTTCAGGTATTCATTCCACAGGTTTCACATTCATTCCAAGAGCTCGGGGACCTACCTTAGAACTAACCTTAAGGAGGAACAGTGATGAAAGGACCGTTTAGCTACTATTCAAATCGGCGCGGCCTGATGGGGTTGCTTGTTCTCAGCTTCGTCTTGCTGGCGTTGTGGGGAACATCAGGGGTTTGGGCCGGCGAGAAGACTTCCCGCCTGATTTCGGAGGTGAGTTCCGGGAACAAAGCGATTGCTGAAAAACTCGCGCTGGCTCAGGCGAATCAGCGTTTCCTGCAAGAGGTTGAGCAGCGGGTCCAGGTGCTGAAGCAGGACCAAGTTTTCCGGAAAAAAATGGCAGAGTATCCAGCGGGCAAAAAGATCGCTGCCTTCTTGCACGCGATGGAAAAAGACGCCGCCCGCGGGTACAAAGTGAAGGCGTATTTGCGGACGCTGACAGACAAAAGAAAGGCGCGTTTGAATCAGGTCACATCCGGCAGCATTTCCGGCACGGTGACAGTCGAGGGTCAGCCGCCGTTCCAGGATGCGGTGGAAGTGTTTGCTTTTGACGAAAGAGGATTCTTCGCCGGCAGTGCCGACGCAGATAATGTCACCGGAGCTTACAGCATCGATGGGCTGGCCGACGGAAGCTACTATGTCACCACCTCCAGCGACCTCGTGGATGAGTTCTATGACAACGTACCTTTGGACGGCTTCGAAAGCTGGCGTAACGCGAGCCTGGTGACGGTGGCGGGCGGAGCAGTGACCGGCATCGACTTTGACCTGGAACGCGGTGCGACCGTCAGCGGCCACATTTTCCGCGCCGACGGCACCACGCCCATCGCATTCAACTCGGTCACGTTTACGCTCTTCAGTGTCGACAGACCGGGTGAGCAGGTCGAGGCCACCGCATTTACCGACGGTGACGGCGCTTACGAGATCAACGTCCCGGCCGCGGGCAATTTCAAAATGCAGGCCGAGGTCTTAGGGTTTCAGACGGAGTTCTGGGACAACAAACCGGATCTGGCCAGTGCCGATATCATCACCATCTCTTCGACGAGCGACGTCATTTCGAACATCGATTTCAGTCTCGAAGAGGGGGGCGGCGCGGTGGAAGGCTCCACTATTGCCGGCAGCGTAACAGGCCCGGGTTCTGTTCCGTTGCCTTTCGCGTTCATCTTCACCTTTGACACCGCCGACACCAGCATCTCGGGCTTCGGTATCTCGGGATTTGACGGCCTGTACCAGGTGCAGGGTCTGAGCGCCGGCAACCATGTCTTGTTCGCCGACTGGCTGTTGGGTCTGATTCAGCCGCCGGCGCTGCGTGGCGAATACTACAACGATGCCCCCACCTCTGCGCAGGCCACGCCGGTCGCGGTGGATGGCATGAATACGGTGGACAACATCGATTTTGTTCTGGAACCAGGCGGTTCCATTGCAGGGACAATCACCGATAGCAACGGCGCAGCGCTTGACTCGGTGCTGGTGATCGCGGTGAAACAGTTCAGCTTGGACAACATCGGTAAGTTCTTCTTCGATGCCATCGACATCGGCATCGCCTTTTCCGACGCCGATGGCGCGTATGAAGTGGGCGGGCTGTCGGCCGGCAATTACATTTTGCGCACCGTTTCTTTGCTGTCTCCAAGCGCGGGTCAGGTGCTCGATGAGTACTTCCAGGACGTGCAGAATCTGTTCGATTTCGACCAGGCGACTCCCGTCGCGGTGAACGACGGCCAGATGACCGCAGGGATCGATTTCGAACTGGAGATCGCGGGAGCAATCGCCGGACATTTCTTCGAAACCGACGCCACGACGCCCATCCAGGGCAACGCGGTCGCGGTGGTGTTCGACGCGCAGAGCGGCCTTCCGGAACTCGCGCTGCCGACCTTCGACCCGTCCGACGGCTCCTACGAGGTCCGTCCCCTGCCGTCCGGCGATTTTAAGCTGCTGGGTTTTGTTCTGCCGAACGACTCCCTCGGCGGTCTCTTTGGCGGCGCAAGCGTTCTCAACGCGATCGCCAAGGGGCAACGGGATTTCCGGGTGGAGCAGAATGACATCATTTATATCCCGCAGTTCTATGACGGCAAGGCGACGTTCGAAGATGCGGACATCGTCAGTGTGGTTACGCCCAACGTGACAACGGACATCGATTTCAAGATGGTGCGCGCCGCGACCATCGAGGGCGTGGTCAACCTCTCGCCCGGATTTCCTACGGGCGCCGACTCCCTGGACGAAAGGCCTGTGGTCGCATTTCGTACGGACACAGGACAGATGGCGGGCATCGGCACCACGACCTTTGCCGGCGGTTACCGGATCGTCGGGTTACCACCAGGTCAGTACAAAGTGGTCGCCCTCTCGGCCACAGATGGCTACGCAGGAACCTACTTCGGGGGCGGGACCACCTTTGATGACCCGAATTCCACCCCCGTGACCGTGGGACCGGATGCCACATTCACCGCGGATATCGACCTCGGTGATGGGCAGGGCACGATCACCGGTATGGTCACAACTGTGGATGGCCAGCCGCTCAACGGCGTAATGGTCATCGCGTACGACGGTACCGGACATGCGGTTTCCGCGGGATTGAGCGGACTCGATATCAACACCGATCTTCCTTTGGCTACCCCCGGTCTTTACCGCATCGAGGGGCTTCCCGCAGGAAGTTATTTTCTCCGGACGTTTTCCTTGTTTCAGATCTTCCTTGCATTGGAAAACCTGAACCTTGGGGATAACCTGGGAGGCGGTGACCCCCTGACGATTCTATTCGGCCTGCTGGGCTCCAGTGACCAGTTGCTGCAGGGCCTGAATATCCAACTGTTCGCAGACGCCTGGTACCCCAATGAGCTCATCGGGGCGGACCTGGGGAACGTGGACATCTTTTCTCTCTTGTTCGGCCTGCTCTTTGGCGGTGGAGACATCCAGTCGCTGTTGCCGTTCTTTGACACCGTGCCTTCTGGTGCTTCCGCAGTGACGGTGAGCAGTCCAGGTGTGCAGGACAACATCGACTTCCAGTTGCCGAATCTCGTCGACCTGCTGGTCAGCGTGGAGGAGACGCCGGAAGAGAGCCTCATTCCCACCGCGTTCCGGCTGTCGCAAAACTACCCCAATCCGTTCAACCCCACGACACAGATCAACTATGACGTGCCGAGAACGAGCCAGGTCAGCCTGAAGGTCTACAACATGCTGGGACAGCATGTGAAGACTTTGTTCGAGGGGAGAAAAGAGGCGGGACACTACGCCGTAAAGTGGGATGGTTCCAACCAGCGCGGGGAACAGGTTTCCGCCGGGATCTATTTTCTCAGAATGGTGAGCGAAGGCGTCACGCTTTCACGCAAGATGCTGCTGGTCAAATAGCGCTTTCGTTTACAGAAGCGAGAGGAACAAAAAAGGCTGTCCGTCCTGGACAGCCTTTTTTTCTGAGTTTAGTGCCGTAGGCGGCTCGACCTCAGGTGTTTTCTTTCTTCTTCTTGACCAGGTCTTTGCGGGTGAGGTGCAGCTTGTCAAAGCTGCTCGCGGGAATGACGTAGTACCATTTGGCGAAACGCGCGTTCAATTCATCGGAACGCTTCTGGCCGTTTTCGATCTTCTTCTGCCACTCGTCGTGCTTGTCTTGCAGCTCCTTGTTCTTTTTGTCCGCCTTGGTCCAGAGACTGTCCGGCTTGGTGGTAAAATCGGTATTCCTGGGTTTGGGCGGCTCCTTGAACTGCGAGGCGTCGAAGCTGGTGGTGATGAAAAGGTAACGGTTTTCGCCCTTTTTGTTGTCTTCTTTTTGGTCATCGCTTTCCACGCCTGCGCTGACCGCGAGCCCGGAGCCGTAAACGACCTCTCCGAAGCGCAGCGTGTAGATCACGCCGTCTTTGGTTCTGGCCTGCACCTCACCTTCGTTGGAGAGGAGCTGGCCGTCTCGGGTGAAGTAGTACCCTTTGGACTGCAGCGAGAGCATGGACTCCTGGGTCATGGAAACCTCGCCGCTGAGTTTCCGCAGCGACTCAGACAGCCCCGCGGGCTTGGGCCGCACACCGACGATTTTTAGCTCATCCAGGGCACGCAGCAAATCGTTCATCTTGGTCTTGTCCACTTCCTGGTCGGATTTCATTTTGTTGGCGACCCACTTGTCGTCGTCTTTTTTGTCCAGCACAACTACATCCCGCTGGTTCACGGTTCCGGTGCGCTCGTTGATGGAGTAGTCTTTGAGGATGACCTGCGTGATCTCGCTCTTGTTGACTTTCAGCAGGTCCGATTCGATCCAGTCGCTGAACTTGGTGGAGATATCGATGTTCATCTTCGAGGCATAGACCCGCTTCTGGTCCGGGATGCGCACGTAGCGGTAGTGTTCCCGGCCCTCGATCTCCTTCTTGCTGATGATCAGATCCGCCAGGACCTCGTCGTTTTTGCCTTTGATGGTGATGCGCTGGCCGCGACCCTTCAATGAGGTGTTGGTCTCGTCCAGGGGATCGATGACGCCCAGCGCTTCGTAGTCGGCCACGTTGTCGGTACGGAATTCATCCTTGCGGATGCCGATGACGCTGGCCGCGGTTTTGGCCAGGCGGTCTTTGCCGTCCGCGGGGTAGTCGTAGTGGGACGGAATGGTCCACTTGCCGTCCTTGAACGTGACCTTGAACGGCACCGCGGAGCCGGTCTCCTCGTCGTAGTCGATGACCTCCAGCGTGGTGGCCGCGTTGGGATCGGTGAAATTGGGAAAAAAGAGTTCGCCCTCATCCAAGAAGGCGTCAGGCGTGACCCGCCTCGGGCCGGTGATAAATGCGAGCAGCGCGAGGAAAACTGCCACGCCGCCGTAAATCATGGTTCTTTTTTTCTCGTTCATCAGTCCCTCTCCCAGTGCGATTTTGAAAACTCGATGTGTTTTCCTAACTTGGATTATTCACGGAATTCCCCTAGGATATTTACTTGGCCGTCATCCTATCATTCCGGTTTTTTTGCAATTCGGCGCTGCGGGAATTGCGAAAAATACCGGAATCTCTTTCCTTGAACGTTTAGAGCAACGAGATTCCGGTATTCAAGCGGCCCGGCATCTGCCAGTCCGCTTGAAACCGCAATGACAACAAAGGTCAAACATCAGTCCTCATTTGTGAAGAATTCAGACTAACTGCGCAATCGGTGGGCTGCGCGCTCACCCTCCCGCTCCCGCTGCTGGCGTTTCACAAAGATGAACACACCCAGAGCGAAAACCGGAATGGGCGGCAGCAGCACCGCAAACGTCTTGATGTTGCTCTGAATGCTGCGGATCTGCGCTTCCATCTTCTCTTTGCTGGCCTGAATCTTGGCTTTCTTTTCCGCTTCGATGCTGGCCTTCAGCGCCTCGAATTTGCGGTTTTCCACCTCTTGCAGATTTCGCGCCATGATCTGTTTGGTCTGCGCGTCCAGGTCGGTGCGCTGTCGTACCTCGTTGACCTTTTCATTCAGTCTTTTCTGCGCCTCGGCCAGTGCCTTGGAGGCTTCGGCCTCCGCTTCCTGTTCTTCTTTGTTGCGCTGTTCGATGAACGCCTGAATCTGATCTTCCAGCGTCTCGAGGGTGCGGTGTTTGACCCGCTTGCTGCGCAGCGCGACAAACGATTCGTCGCCCACCAGTTCATCCATGCAGTTGAGGAAAAACGTGACGTTGTCGAAGTTGAAGTTGCCCAGCGCGCGTTTGCGGATTTCGAAGAACTCCTGAGAAATGAAATCCAGGTCCGCGATCGCGATGAGGTTGATCTTCTTGGGAGCCTCGGTGGAGTCCTTGCCCGCGATCTCGCCGTGAATGCGGGCCGCGATGGTGTAGTCCAGCGTGTTGGGCCGGTGCCCAAACGGCGGGTTCACCAGTTGCACGCCGAAGAAGCTGCGCTGCACCAACTGGTTGTAGTTGATGGAGCCCGACAGCACGCCGGTCTTGAGCAGGGGCTCGAATTCCACGCCCGGCTTGCTTCCCTTTTGCAGGTAACCCGGATAGAGAAAGACGACCTCCTGCAGCTTCGCCGTGGCGCTGTTGTTCCGGTTGAACGCTTCGGGGTTCTCGTTGCCCGCACCGATGAACACGATCTCCGGCTGAAGGTGCGCCAGTTCCGGGTGTGGATTG
>CAYQOI010000226.1:0-6255 GCA_964419085.1 uncultured Cytophagia bacterium
CTGCGCCCAATTGCGAAAGAACCGGACCGGCAGAACAACTGATTGTTTTTGAATAAGTAGAATATCTCTTGCTGGAATTCCATAAATCATCCAGGCTAATTGGGACGTCAGTTACGGCGATCCACGAGGCTGTAAACCGTCGGGATGATGACCAGGGTCAGGACGGTGGCGCTCAGCAGGCCGACGATTACGGTGATGGCCATGGGCGTCCGGATCTCCGCACCGTCTCCCAGGCCCAACGCCATGGGCAACAAGCCGAGAACCGTGGTCGCGGTGGTCATCATGATGGGCCGCAGGCGCACCTTGCCCGCTTCCACGATGGCCTCCATTTTGGCCATGCCGCGCTCTCGCAGCTTGTTGATATAATCCACCAGCACGATGGCATTATTCACAACAATGCCCGCAAGCATGATCATTCCCAGGAACACCACGATGCTCAGCGGGATTTGCAAGAGAAAAAGGGCGATGATCACGCCGATGAGAGCCAGGGGAATCGTAAAGATGATCACCAGCGGATGGATCACCGACTCGAACTGCGAGGCCATCACGATATAGACCAGAAAGATGGCCAGCGCAAGCGCCAGCTTCAGACTGTTCAGCGAGGTCTCCATCTCCTGGTTTTGACCCGCCAGCCGGTACGTGAAATCGGGCGGCAAGTCCATGCCGCGCAGCACAGCGTAGATATCTTCGCTCACACTCCTGAGGTCCCGGCCGCTGATGTTGGCGGTGACCACTGCGGTACGCTGCTGGTCGACGCGGCGGATCTCGGAGGGCCCCTCTTCCACCCGAATCGCTGCCACTGCCTCCAGCGGAATCGGCTTGGGCGCACCGGGGTTGATGACCAGGCGTCGCAAATCCTCGATACTCTCCCGGTCCCGTTCCTGCAACCGCACCAGAATGTCGATCTGCCGGTCTTGCTCCTTGAACTCGGTGGCCACATCGCCCCGGACCTTGTTCCGGACGATCGCGGCGACATCCCGGATGTTCAGGCCTAACTTCGACAGCACGTCACGATTGTAGACGATCTGCACTTCGGGATTCCCGCGCTGGATGTTCGATTCCACGTCAAAGACTCCGGGGATCTCCCGCATCTTCTCTTCCAGCTCGCGGGAAAAACGCTGTAACTCTTGTAGATTGTATCCTTGAATCTCCACCTCTACCGGGGTTTTGAAGCTGAAGAGCACCGGACGCGAAATCTTCCACTGGATGCCGGAAAAATTGCTCATCAGCTCGCGGATGCGTTCCACCAACTCCTCTTCCTCCCGCACAACGCTGCTGGCCCGTTTCATTCTCACCGTCAATTTGGCGGTGTGCTCGCCCTCTTCCGATGTTGTGTTCGCGGTGCGGTCGGTTCCGGAAACCGCGGCGACTTTGTCCACGCCCGGCTGGTCCGCGATGAGCTTCTCGATCTCCAGCAGCTTGGCGTCGGTCTTTTCCACCGGTGTGCCCACCGGCATGGTCACCTCCACATTGAACTCGCCCTGGTGTACCTCGGGAATCAGTTCGCTGCCGAGCCGCGGGGCTAGAATCAGAATGCAAAACAAAAACAGTGCGGCCACGACGCCCAGCGTCGTTCCGCGGCGAGCAAGGGCGCGCTGCAGCAACCTGGGGTACGCCGCCTCCAACCTGGCGTATGCCCGATTGAATGCACCGGTCACCAGCTGCGCCAACGGGGAAAAGACCAGGCGAATCTGAAGAACACCCCATTTGAAGAAGACGCCGCCCAGCACAAACAGCACGTGCAAGAACCGAAAGCTCAGCTCGAGTGCGAACTGGAAAAGGAATTTCAGCAGAGCAAAGGCTGACTTGAAAGGCAGTACCCCGGCCCGCAAAACACGCCGCTTCCAACCCGCTTCGCGCAAACCCTGCCCCATGCCTCGAAGGTCCGCCAGAAAGGCGGGTACAGAGCCGATTACCAGAAAGGTCGGCCACAGGTTCTCCACGAACCGCACCCGCAGGAACGCAGGACGTTCGGCGAACGCGGCGAGCCACGGCCCCATTTCAAATTCGGTCAGCCGGAGGATCCGCGCCAGGGCCACCAGCGGGAGAGCCGGAAGCAACAGCAGAGTCAACACAAACTTGAAGAACGCCAGGAGCAGTGCGGCCGTCGCGGTCACCGCCTTTTGTAAAACCAGAACGGTGTTCAAGAAAAACAAGCGTACGCCGGACCAGATTTGTGCGCCCCACCCTTGCGCTCCGCCGCCGGCGAGCAGCTCGTCCACTTTGTCTTCGGTGCCAAACCGGAAAACCGTGTGCTGCAGAACCTGCCCGGTGTCAATACCGGAAACGAATTTTGCGCTCTGGCGGGAGGAGAGCATGGGGATGAGAAACAGCGCGACCCCCAGCGAGGCACAGAGAGAAAACACCACGGTCAGCGCCATGTTTCCGAAAACCTGTCCTGCAACGCCCTGGACAAAGACGATGGGAAAAAACACCGCCACCGTGGTCAGCGTCGAAGCGGTGACGGCCCCGCCCACCTCGCTCACCCCACGGACCGTGGCCTGGATCAAACCATCTCCCTCCTCCCGACAGCGCGCGATGCTCTCCAGCACCACGATGGAGTTGTCCACCAGCATCCCGATGCCAAGCGCCAATCCGCCCAGGGACATGATATTGAGCGACACGCCGAAGATTTTCATCGGCGCGAAGGTCGCCACGATGGAGATGGGAATGGCGATGCCCACGATCGCGGTCGCCGAAAGATTGCGCAGGAAGATAAACAGCACGGCGATGGCCAGAATGCCGCCGAGCACCGCGGTGGATTTCACCTCATCCACCGAATTCTGGATGAAAACCGACTGGTCGGAGAGCAGGTCGATATTGATGCCCTCGGGCAGGTCGTGTGCGATATAGTTGGTCATCATCCGAGCCCGCATCGCGGCCCCCAGCCCGTCTTTCCCGTTCCGGCCCCGCTTTTTCTTCTTTCCGTTTGTGCCGTCTGAAGCCGCTTCGTGTCCCTCGGTTTTCTTCTGCTCCATCTGTTTCAGGCGGGCGGCGAAGGCTCGTTGCTCCGGGGTCCCGAACACGCGATCTTTCACCCGCCTGGCCACGTCCACCAGATTCGCGTCCGCTTCCTTGAAAATCTCGATCTCCACGCTCTCCTTCTGGTTGAGTCGCGTGATGATCTCGCGGTCCTTGAACGTGCGCTTCACCTGCGCCACGTCGCGGATCTTGATTTCCTTGCCGTTGAAATTGCCGATGACCACGTCGCCGATCTCATCCACCGTTTTGAATTCATTCAGCGTGCGAACCAGGTACTCGGTCTGTCCCTCCTTCAGGTTTCCACCGGCCAGGTTGACGTTCTCCTGCGCCAGACGATTTTCCACCTGCTGAATGTTGATGCCGATGAGAGTCAACTGCTGCTCGTTGAGCTCTACCCGGATCTCCTCCTCCAGGCCGCCTTTCACCTTGACTGCGGCCACGCCGTCGATGGTTTCCAGAATCCGCTTGATTTCTTCGTCCGCGAGATAGCGCATGTAAATCAGCGACGCGTCTCCGTAAAGGCCCAGCCGCATGATGGGGTCGAGGCTGGGATCGAAGCGCAGGATGAGCGGACGCTCGGCATCTTCGGGGAGAAAGACCTGGTCGAGCTTCTCCCGTACGTCCGCGGTGGCCTGGTCCATGTCCGTGTCCCACGTAAACTCCAGCTTCACATCGGACTGGCCTGCCTTGGAGATGGAACTGATGCTCACCAGATGGTTGACCACGCCCAGGGCCTGCTCGATGGGACGGGAGACCGTGGTTTCCACCTCTTCCGGCGCGGTGCCGGGGTACTCGGTGCGCACGGTCAACGAGGGATACGAGATGTCGGGCATCAGGTTTACGGGCAACTGCTGGTAAGAAATCCAGCCGAACACCACCACCGCGAGGACCACCATGAGAATCGCCACCGGCCGCGTGGTGGTAAACTCGAAGAAGCGACTGCGGGACGTTTCCGTTTCCGAATTACTCGTGGGTGTTTTTTCCATGTAGACTAACTTTGTGTTGTAAATGTTGGGAATCTGAATTATTCACTAAATGAAGACAGATATTCAAACTTGCTCGCGATGTCATTCCGGTTTCAGCCGCTGGCCCGGCATCTGCCGGGCCGCTGGAGTTTGGACACTGATTTTCCCTCTGAGCTATGCTAAATTGTTAAGAATCAGCATAGAGCAAAGCGGAGAGGACGTTAATTGGCAATTTTAGGGCACTTTGCTGTTGTTTCTCCGTGACCCTAAAGCCCCTTTTTTGGGCTACGATGTTGGAGCGGGGTCTTTTATGTTTTCGCTTTTTTGTGTTCTTGGGTTTGCTGCTGCATTGGAAGTCCCTTTGCAGTTGTGCTATCATCACTTCCCGGCGAAATTGGGAGACGATATCGAGCGTTGACGGACGTCTTTTGCTCTTTTTGCGCCATTTGGGCACAGGCAAATAATCGTCAGTACGCTGAGCGCCGTAGGCTCGAATACTGGCAAGCAAAAGCAAACTATAGATGAGCACCGAGAACTGCGGTTGCCGTTTAACGGAGTTGGGTGAACGCAATTGAGCATCGCCTAAACCAAGCAGACTCTTTTCGTCTCGATGGTTGACTTCGATGTCCCAGCGCAGAAAATAGTATTGCAGGAGTCGTTCTACCGGCGTTTCGGTATCCGGAATCAACAGATATGCGGGCTGGCGATACAAGAGCTTGGAGCCTTTGGTCAGACGATACCCCAGAGGCGCGATAACGATCAAACGACACGGGGTGCGCCCGGTGCCTTTTTGCCACAACACCGGCGCCACCGTTTTGTAGCGAACCGCATGATGCTTGCTCGCCGCAAAGACGTGCGCCCTCTGGTAGGGCTGGCTATGGTCTTGGCGAATTTCCTCCGGCGTCGGCAACCGTTCGCCATAGATTCTGTGCCGTCCCTTTCGGTGACCGACAGAATCGGCTGGTTTAAAGAGCCTGAGGTCTTTGCGCACCCGCACAACCGGGATGATATTCTCAGGCAGGCCACCAAGGAAGTGGCGGTTGGCAAAACTGCCGTCAGCGGTGATGAACAAGCGCCGGCTTGGGCCTGCCGGTAGTTGGTCAAGTTGAGTTCGTATTTTCAAGGCGGCTTCATGAGCCTTGACCGTGATTCTTTTGGCCTTCTGCTCTTTCTTATAGTGCTCTTTTTCAGCATCCGAAGCGTTCCGCCTGGGCTTCTTTGCCGGCGCAGCTTCTTGAAAATAAATGGGAATGGCGCGATTATATTCGATTTTATTCTCCGGAGTGATGATACACGCAGCCTGCAGGTAGCGTAGCCCTGGGCTTAAATTCACGTGGTAGGGCAAAGACATCGGGTCGCGCAGCGTCGCCACCCCGGGAATCTTCTTGCCGGTTTTCTTTCTTAGGGTTTCATCGAGGGCTACCAGCACGTCCCCATCCGGCCAATAGGTGTGTGCATCGCACTCTTTGAAGATTTCAGCAAACAGGTCGGCGGCGTGCCATTCCCGGAGCGAAAAGAACTTGTAATCGGCAGACCAGTCGTTATGCTGCTCATTTTTGCTGCAAATCAGGCGGCTGATGGTGCGTCGGCCGTAAGTGAAAGCCGAACAGAAGGCCAGGCTGCGGCCGCGCTCGAAGGTTTCGCGGCTTTTGAAATGGGGCCGAAAACTCCAAAACAGCGCATCAAAGGCATCGATCAGCTTCATCTTTGTCCTCCCCCCAAATCCTGGGTGATGAGGGCAAAGGTATTGGGAGCGGTCTTGATAAAACGGTCTTTTCGAGCGACGCGCTTAGCGAGTGCCGAAACCAACGATTCTCTGTCGAGCTTTTTGCCGAAGCGTTTCTCGATGGCGGCAAGAATCTCCTGGATATGCATAGGCTTTCCAGTATTGGTAAGTATGTCAAATACCATGTCCATTTGGGACATACGCTGTTCTTTTGCTTTCGCAGGCTCGGCCAGTCCTGCGGCCTTGCGAAGCTGTCGAATGGTATTTAACTGCGCTCTAAGCAAATGTTCAAATAAGTTTAACAGTTCTTCAGATATTTGTTTTGTAGCCATAGCATCCTCCAGTAGTTAAGCGTTACTGGAAGATACTAAATAGTGTATGTAATGTCAAGTGATATTTACTACATACGTATAGAAAATCTCAATATGTCCAAACTCCAGGGACTCCTGCGTTCGCAGGAGTCGACTTTTTGGACAGCCCCTGTTACGGCTCACGTCCAAAACCAAGTCACAGTTGAAATTCCGTGTGTAATCGGCCCTGTTCTTAAACACTTGCGGACACTGTCTTGCTCTTTTAACCGGA
>CAYQOI010000227.1:0-617 GCA_964419085.1 uncultured Cytophagia bacterium
TCATCGGCACCGCCGGCACGTCGAATTCTTCTGCGACTCGATGAACGATTTGGTTGAAATCTTCGGTCGAGCGAAAACGCAACGCGTCGAGGTCTTTTGCTTGGATGTAGTCCGATTTTGCCTCTTCATATTGTCCCGCGCGCTCTTCGGCCTGAGCCCGGCGATAGACTTCGTTCGCGGGGGGGAAACTATCAGACTTCACAGAGATGAACGGCGCCAAGTCGCGAAAATTGCTGACCAACTCGCTGACCATCACTTTGACCCCGGCCTTCCTGGCGCGCTTCAGGATATCCCGCAGATTGCCTTCGAACTGTCTCCGCCCGATTTGGTAAAGCGGGCCTTTGTACGGGATGGTCTGCTCGCCCACCATCCGTTCCATGAGGGTCGCGGTGGGTTTCGTGGTGTCGCCGTGGAGAAGGTGTCCCAGCCATTTTCTCGCTGCACCGAGGCCGTTGCGCAACAGGATGAAGATCTTGAGCCGTTCCAGGCGCAAATAGAGCTTGACGAAGCCCCGGAACCGTCCCAGCGATTCGTTGGATGCGGCCCCCAGCGCGCCGTAAAATTCGTTGTGGCCGGCGTAGATGAGCAGCAAGTCGGGTTTTTGCGCGAAGATTTCG
>CAYQOI010000227.1:627-6246 GCA_964419085.1 uncultured Cytophagia bacterium
CCTGGAGGCGTTTCTGCAAAATGCGCGGAACATGATGTTGTTCCCGTATGGATAGCCTGCCGTGGTGGACCCCCCCAACGCAAAAATCCGATAGCCGTTCGCGGGCTTTTGTTTCAGAAAGACGTCGTTGGGCGGGTCGGGAATGGTGCTCTGCATGAAAAAGTAGCGCCGCCCGACGATGGGGTTGCAGATGTAGTAGTTCGCGTAGTCGCCCCCCGCGGAAAGAAAGAGCGACGTGTTGCCGCCGTAGTTTGCCACCCGCAAACCGAGTTCCAACACGCCAAGAATGACGAAAGGCAGAAGCGCGGTGAGCACCGCGAACACTCGTTCCTGGCGGTGGCGTCTTCCTCTCCTCAGGATTTTCACCAGTTGCCTTACTTCCTGCGGCTTGGCGCCAACGGCCTTTGCCAACCGTGCTGGAGATTGCTTCAGGTAATGGTCTCGGACAAATTGTTTTTGTTTTTCAGTTAATGCCATCGAGTCAAGGTCACAGCGCTTAAATTACGGAAAGGGCATGGGGTGCAACCCACGCCCTTTCCAGATTCAACGCACAACCGGACACAGTCAACTTTATCGCACCAGCGCCATTTTCCTGACTTGCCGGAAATCTCCGGCTTTCATCTTCAGGAAGTAGATGCCGGTGGAAACCAGCCGACCGTTGTT
The DNA here is from genome assembly GCA_964419085.1 of uncultured Cytophagia bacterium. Classification (GTDB taxonomy): domain Bacteria; phylum Zhuqueibacterota; class Zhuqueibacteria; order Oceanimicrobiales; family Oceanimicrobiaceae; genus CAYQOI01. The sequence continues at coordinate 1,291 of CAYQOI010000227.1, forward strand.
GTTGTCCCCGTTCCACTTCACGGTGTACGTTCCGGCGGATTGCTTCTTGTCCACCAGAGTTTTCACCAACTGACCCGCCAGGTTGTAAACCTTGATCTGAACCTTGGCAGTCTGCGCCACCTTGTACTGGATGGTGGTCTCCGGGTTGAACGGGTTGGGATAGTTTTGTGCCAGCGCAAAGGTTACCGGCACATCGCCGCCATTGTTGCTGACGCTGGTGGGCTTGGTCAAGTCTGGCGGCTGTTCCACATCCAGATTGTTGCGCTTCCACGTGAGCATCGGCAGATTGAACTCAGACGGCCACGTGGTGCTGCCGTCGGCTGCTACGTTGGTGGGATGGATGAACTGGTAGTACCGCCGCCCGCGGTCGAATCCCCCGCCGTTGGTGATGAAGCCGGTGTTCGTGTTGCCGTAGGCGATGATGTAGCCTAATTGGTACCAACCCGGACCGGTGATGTTCCAGGTGCCGGAGTAGACCATATCTCCGTCGGGGTCGGTGAGCTTCACCACCCTTGCTCCTTCACCGGCCGCTTCGAATCCCTGCGCAACGGCCAGAAGGGAATTGTCCATTTGAACAAACACCGAGTCTGTAGCAGGATTGAACAGAGTTTCGGGGTTAGTCGCGGGATCCATCGCCGGCGCCATGTCGATATTGAAGGTCACCGCTATGTCATTGGCAAACCAGCCGTTCGCGGGCACGCTGTTGAAGAACTGCCGCTCGAAGCCGAAGTCGCCAGGCGGAGACTGTTGTGCCTGGTCCCCGTAGGTGAAGATGCGGTTCCCACCGCCTTCTACAGAGGGCTCTTCCCAGCCGTTGTCCAGGTTGAGCATCGGTATGAAGTTGGGACTATTGGGGTCGACCCGCGACGAATCCCAGACCACGAAGTACTTGTACGGGATGTTGGTGCCCGGAATGTTCGTAAACGGTTCAACCGCAGTCCACTCCTGCAGAATCGGGTTGAAGTTCATATCGATGAAATCATTGGGCCGATCCCAACCTTTGGCGCCGATTACTTTGATCTCGTCCCCCACGCCACGGTCGAACAAGCCTAGAGCTTCAAGCGCTTCGGTGCTTACCCGAAAGGTCACGTCGGCGTTGACCAGGGTCTTGCCCGTAGGCACCTGGTTGTTGAAATAAACCCATTTCAAGGTCGTGTCGCCCGCGGTCATGACCAGATTCTCGGAGTAAACAAAGGTCCGGTTTCCGTCCGGGTCGTTGGGATTCACGCTGCCCTCCCAGTCGATGCCGCCGTTGTTTTCCACAAAAAACTTGTACTTCTGGACGGTGCCCGCGGTGAGCGAATCCTTGGGGATGTACGCCACGCCCGACCAAAAAGAGCCATCGTTGACCGAATCGGTCTCGCGTGTCAGCAGTACCTTGGTGGTCCCCCAATCAAGGGTCTTTCCGGAAGCCACATCGTCCCCGCGCACGCCCACAGGACCGTTGACCATGGGGTCGAACTTCGCCTGTTCCGTGACCCCTCCCATGTTTACGCGGAAATAGATCGCGACCGTGTCGGGTTTGTCCTCGAAAGGACGAAACAATTGATCCACTTTAGCCCCGCCGACATTGGGATGATAGAACTGCAGCGGCAGCGTGGTGTCGGACTGTCCGACGATGACCGTCCGGGTGTCGGTGTCGATCCCGTTGGATGGATTGAAGGGGCCCTCCCAACCGTTGTCGGGAAACGTGCCGTTGTCGCTGTCAAATCCGGTCCAGAACTTGTAATTCAATGTATCGCCTACGTTGAATTCAAACGTTCCCGACCAGTAGTCGCCACCGATGTTGGCGAGCTCCAGATCCGAGCTGGAGTTCCAATCGATGATCTTCCCCCCTGGAAGAACCGCCCCCGTCTGTCCGTTCACCGCGCCACGGATCTCGACAAAGCCATCTTCGCCGAGGGTGTCCAGGTTGGTCGAGGTGTTGACGACGAAGGTAACGTTCACTGTTTGAGCCGACGCTTGCGTTGCGGGAAAAGCCAGGAAAGCCAGCAAAGCGACGCTCAGAAGAATCATAACCTTCCGCATAAGTCCTCCGTTAGTTAGGGTTGTAAAAACTGTCCCATACGACTTGAAAACCAGTCAGCTTACCGAATCACCTCCTTTCCTGCGGGTTTGTCCTTTTGTAAGAAATCCGTCTGACTGTGCGCTAAAACTTGAGTTCCACGGTAAACCGATTCACGGAATTCAGATGGTCGAAATCCTGAAATGCGTACCCGCCGGCCACCTGAATGCCGGAAATTTCGTAGTTGACGCCGACGCCCAGAGTGAGGCCTTTTTCACTGTTGTCCAGAAAAAGCTCGTTGTAGCCTCCACGCAGCACCAGCAACTCGTTGAACAGTGCGTACTCGGCGCCGAGATTGACGCTCTGCGAATTGTCATTGGGATTCAGTCCGTCCACCGCGAGCGTCAATCGGTTGCCGCCGGTTTTGATGGCTTCCCACGACAAGCCGACGCGCATGATCAGCGGCGCGTTGAAATCGTCTGTTCGCAACCGGCCCACAATGCTCTGGTTGTTGCCCTGCTGGTCGGGCGCGATATCTACCCTCACGTTCAGATCGTCGCCCTCGATTGTGAGGTCTGTCCCCAGATTGGAGATGGCCACGCCCAGTTTGACCCCCGGAAAGGGTGTGTCGTAGAGCGTTCCGATATCAATCATGAAACTGTGGGCGCTGGAATTCAGGATGCGTTCGTTGACGTATTTGAAGTTTACCCCGATGGAGAAGCGGTCGGTCAGGTTTCTGGCAAAGGCCATCCCCGCGGCTACACTGGCGGTCGTAAAGGTCTCCCCCGTTCCCATGGGCTGATCGATAGTGGTGACCTCTATGTCGTTCGAGGTGAGCGCGGTCACGTTGATGCCGAAGGTGCCCACCTGTTGCACCGGAAGGATCAGGCCGAAGTAGTTGAACTGGATGCCCGGCAGCCAGGGGGAATGATCAAAATAGAGTGCAAACTTGTCCAGGCGGGCGATCCCACCCGGGTTCCAGAACATGGCAGACGCGTCATCCGCGATCGCGGTGAACGCGCTGCCCATCGCCGTCCCCCGGACGCCCACGGGGATACGCAGAAAGGTCGCCGCGGAGGTCCCGACTTTCTTGACTTCCTGGGCTCGGGCACACCGCACGGCAACAAACCCCATAGCGAGAATTGTGGCGAAAATCAGGCTACGTTTCATGTATCTCTCTCCATTCATGAGTCCACGAAAAAGAACGTCGGCAACTATTTGATGACCGCGAAGGTTCCGGTCTTTTCACCGATTCCCGGCGCTTCAATATGATAGATGTAGGTCCCGTACGCGATTTCCAAATTGTCTTTGCTGAGCATATCCCAGATCTCCGTACCGTTGTCCAACACCGAGTCGTGCACAATGGTGTCGACAAGCACGCCGTTCACGTTGAATATCCGGATGGTACATTTTTGTGGCAAATTGATGAAATGTAGCTCCCGGGGGCCACGGCCGCTGCTGAAGGGATTGCGCGGTTCCCAACGCGCCGCGGCAACGTAAGGATTCGGGACGACGCGAATGTTATCCAGCGCTGCTCGGGCGAGCTTCGCATCCACGCTTTCGCCCTTCATGGTGAACCGATAGACATCCCGAGACAGGAACGGTTTTCTGAGGAAAATGTGCAGCGTGTCCCCGGACGCGGGGTTGCGCCCGTCCGCGGTCAGGTTCAAGGTCACCTGCCAGGTGTACACCAGGCGCCCCGCCTGGTTGCGCTCCAGGAACAGGATGACGTCCGTCCGGTTGGCATCGTTCTCGTCGATGGTGAACCGGCCATCGTTGCCATCGATTTCTGCAAAAGCAAATTCAACGGGTTTATTTTCCGAGATGTTGAACACCTGGAAATTCACATCCTTGGCCGGCAATTTGAAGAAGCTTATCGAGGTGTCCTTGGACGTCGCGATTCCCACATCGCCAATGACAATCTCGTAGTCATTGGGGAGCTGTTCTCCGATGATGTCGAGAAACTGCACGGGGCTGAACTGGAAAGGATAAATCGAAGGGTCACTCCAGCGGGAGGTAATCTCGTTTAACTTCACCCGATCCTCGTTGATGAAAGTCAAGCGGAAACCGTCGATGAGTGGCACCTCGTCGCCCTGGTTGAATTGGGTGCTTCGGGCCAGCTCGACTTTATTCTCGGTCAAATCCGTGACGGTGAAATTCTTGGTTGTGATGTTGTCGAAAATGGGGCCGGGTACAATCGTATCTTCGAACGTGATCTGGTACTGGTGGCCATCTTGAACCGTGCGCGGATCGACGATCTGGAAGCCCACGATGCCCGTCGAGGTGCCGGTCACGTGTTCGAGTTTCGTGACTTCGGCGGGCAGGTAACCGGCAACCGGTGCCCGGGGTCTGACCTCCACCACATTGGAGCCAGTGCGAACATTTCCCTCCGGGTCGACGTCGATGTTGATGGGGGTTTCCGTGGGGGAAATGTTGCCCGCGGCGAAACCAAAATCGTACGCGGTGACCGCGTAGAAGTAGCGCTGGCCATTGGTCACGGTGGAATCGATAAACGAGTGCACCAGGCCGGTGTCGTTGCCCAGGTCGAATTTCACGCCGTTGATGTCCACGGGGTGCAGCCCTTTGATGCCATCTTTGAGGTCGAATTGCGCGATGGGGCGCAACAATGTGGGTACCCCGCGCGCATCGGTGATCACTTTCGCGTCGAGAAATGCCGCGTCCGTCGCCCGGTAGACCCGGTACCCCTCGAAGTCCCGGAACGGCCCGCCGAGCCGCTTGATGAAGCGATCTTCGGATTTTTCCGCCACGTCGTCCCAGTAGAGCGTCACCCGTTTGTTGCCCGGAACCGCGGTGAGCGTGACCTGCAGCGGCGCCTGCGCGAACTGGTAATCCGATTCAAACGCGGTGCGGGCCTGGAGTTGTTTTTGCTCGGCGCTTTCCAGGTCCGCCTGCTTGGTGATGCCCCCGCCCGCCATGGCCACGGATACGGC
>CAYQOI010000228.1:0-6231 GCA_964419085.1 uncultured Cytophagia bacterium
TTGCTCGGATATCCTCGGCGGGGACGCCTTCGGACCAGGTTAATGAGGACGGTTCGGCCTAAAACTGTTTTTCCAGGTCTTCCACAAACGCTCTTTTGGGTTCCTCCTCCAGCCGCTTGACCATATTCCCGAACTCGTGGTCGATTGTGAACCCGAATTTGGAGAAATACTCGGGCCGCAGAAAGCCCACTGTGACGATGCGCGCGCCCTGGCTTTTGATTCTGCTGAAGAACTCCGTCATCAGGCCGTCGCTCACCGCCTTCCGACGGTACCGTTCGTCCACCACGATCTTTTCCAGATGAAAATGGCCGGCCTCGACTTGGCGGTAGAACAAACCGCCGATGACATGCGCGCGTTCGTTCAACGCCACCAGGTACTGGTGCTCCGGTTGGAAATCCACGGGCAGGTTCGCACTGGTGAACAACCGGTGCAGCCTGGCGATTTCCTTGGGCGAGGCCGGATTGCGGATGGCTAGCGGATGCCCGTCTTGATCCTTGATGAACACCACCAGAGCGGCTTTCTGGGTTCCCTCTTGCGTCAGCGAAATCATCTTGGCGGTGTCCTTTGGTCCCAATCTTGGGTGGACCATGCGGGTGAGGAAGTCGTGTTCGTCCTGGCTCAACGGGACAGCCTCCCGCAGCTTCGCCACCGCTTCGGCGAATTCTTCCGGCGTCTTGCGCCGTTCTTTGGCCTCGCGAATGAGCGCGTTGAGCTCCTCCCTGAACCGTAGATCTGAGTTGGCAAACACCGTATCGCGGTAAAACTGAATCCGTGTTCCCGGAAAGCTCTTTTCCAGCTCGTCAAGACAGTATGTCGTGTTCAGTTCCTGCAGGGTTTGCAATTGGGCTTGCGCTGTTGCCTGCGGGTTCAACTGCAACCAGCGGTTGAAACGCTGAATGGAGAAGTACAACCGTTTGGGCAGATACCCGGATTCCTTGACCGTGCCGATGAACCGGGACAACTTGTCGCGTAAGATGGCGGCTTCGCCGGTGGGGTTGGCGTGGCTCAGGTTGCGCAGGGTCCCTTCCAAAAGCGCGGTGCCGCGCTTTTCCCCCAGGATTTCCAGAAAGGCTGAGAAAATCACGTGCCAACTGCACGCTCCTTGTAGAAAGGCGTGGGTCTCTTCCACCGGAAGCACGAAGTAGTTCCGAAACGAAAGGATCATGTTCTCCACGCTTTCGAAACGCTTGCGCTCTGAGATGGAGACGATCCGGAATCCCACCTGGTAATCGTGTGACGGCACGATCACGTTTGCCGGGGTGGGGTCGGCGATCTCCAGCGTCCGACCCGTGCGGTTCCAGAAATCGATGTACGCGCTGAGCCCGCTCCAGACGAGGTAGCTCCACAGAATGCGCACCCGTTCCACATCCGCGGGGCCGATCTGCCGCTCCAGTCTCGCCAGAAATTTGGTGACGGTTTCGCCGGGAATGAACTCTTCGGTCCAGAGGTCATATTTGGGCCAGTAACCACCGAAGTCCTCCACCAGGGGGTGGGTGCTTTCCGATGCGCCAGCACAAATGAGCCAATTTATCTCGTCGCGAACTTCTTCTCGACTCAAGGATTCGTTCACGTTGAGAGCCAAATCGAATGAACCAAAATGATGCGTTTGAACCGTGACCCGGTAAACCGACTTGCCGTGCAAGGAGCCCAGGAAACGAATCGAAACGCCCTGGAGTGAAATGTCTTCCAGCCGCACCATGCGCCCGTTGGTGAACAAAAAGATGGCCTCCCGAATGATAGGGTACTGGCACAAGGCGCTGGAAATCCGCTTTCGTTCCGCTGGAGGCAGATTGTCTTCGAAGTTGAGGACGTCGGGCCAGCCGTATTCGGTGCCGGTTTCCACACTCACCGCGATCTGCTGATTGGGGCCCAGCCACCTGCGGAAGCCCGCCCGCAGTTTGTTGAACGCGGCTTCGGCGCGCTTCCTGATTTTTTCGTCGCGGCGGTCGAAGGTCCAGCGCACCATTTCCGCACGGATGGACTTGAACGCGGTGGGGTGACGCACGCCGTAAGCGGTGAGTAACTCCAGCAGCGAAAACACCAGGGCTCGCTCGGACTCGCCCGGAGGAGAGTCGCTGTTCAGATGGTGGCGCAGCGCTGCGAAAATGACTTGCAATTGCTGTCGGGAAAGGTTGAGCTCGCTGATTTCTTGAATGAGGCGCCGGGTGAACAGCGAGCGGGTTTTGGCAAACCCATCCAACACTTCCTTGAACCTTTCCGACCTTTCATGCCTGACCAGAAGGCGGAAGGCGATTCTTCGCCGTTCGATGTTGGGGGCAAATTGCGTTCGTTTCAGCACGATGCGACCAAGGCGGCCGACGCGCTCGTCCTTGTGCGCCAGGACCTTTTCGAAAAAGTCGAGTGTGTGTTGCAAATTCTTTGTGTTGCAGGTGACGAAAAGATGCGCTGCCAGGTGCAGCCCGCGCAGGTCCGGTTTGTCCGCTTTTCGCAAACGGCGGAACTCGCGCACAGCTTTCAGGTTAGGGCAGGCAGCCCGAGGTGGGAGCTTGACCCGCACACCCCTCGACTTCCTCGGTGGCGACCCGGCATCCCGCAGCAGGGCGGACCCGACGAACTCTTCGAGTTCGAGATTTCCCAGCCAAAAGACCGGATGTTGCACGATTTCCCCGAGGTCGATGAATCCCTGGTCCGCGGTGTAGCACAGCTCGCCGATCTGGATCACGGTCTCAGGCTGCTGCGTGAGTCGTAGACGCAGCCGTTTGTGCAGAGCCGGAATGACCAGCGCGTTACCCGCCAGCTTCAAATTCTCGATGGTTAGACCGTGTTCTCGGAGAAACCAGTTGGGGACCCGAACCTCGAACCGGCCCAGGCGAAAAATCGTGTACCGCTTCCGGTACATCGCCTCGATGAGTTCCCGGAAGTTTTCTTCCACCGCCTTGCGTTTGAAGGTCCCTTTCTGCGTAAGCTCACCCCGTTCTGCGCTGAAATCGCGGTCGATGATCTCAAAGTTCACGATACGTTCGTAGGAAGCCAGAAACTGGTTCACCGACACGATGAGCGACCCGAAGAAATCGCGCATCTCTTCCCGGGTCATCTTGGTGAAATCCACCTGGTCGTAGTCGTAATTCGGATAGAGCAGCACGGTGTTGTAAGCCCGGTGGTCACCCACCAGAAAGACACGCTTCACGGATTCGAAGTCGGAGAAGAGGTTTTCGATTTTCTGAGGCGAGATGGTTTCGCCGCGGATGTTCTTGTAGATCTCCTTCTTGCGGTCGACGATTTCGTAAAAGCCGTCTTTGTCACAGGTGAAGATGTCGCCGGTTCGAAACCAGCCGTCGACGATGCCGCTGTTTTTCGCGTGCAAGTACCCGACCATGACGTACGGGCCGCGGATCATCATTTCACCGTCTTCGGCAAGCCGAACCTCGATGCCAGGTAGGGCCTTGCCCACCGAGTTGTCGCGATATTCGCCCGGCGGCGTCATGGTGATGCCCCCCGTGGCTTCTGTCATCCCGAATCCGCTCATGAGTTCCACACCGGTCATCTGAAAGAAGCGAAAGATCTCGGGGTCCAGATAGCCCGCTGCGGAGAGCCCCCAGCGGAGCCTGCCGCCGGTCACCCGCGCGACCGCGCGACGGAGAGCCGCCTCCGACGCCATCTCGATGTCCACGTTTTCTGCGATTTTCTCGTACAACTGAATCCATTTTTTGGGGATGCTGATGAAGACGGTGGGTTTGGCCAACTTCATGTTCGCCACCATGGTGTCGATCTTCGGGCTTTCCATGAAAACGTAGGTTGCGCCCCAGAAGATGGCGCCCAGCATCTCGAAATAGCGACCGAAGGTGTGAAAAAGCGGCAAGTAGCAGAGAAACGTGTCGTCCTCTCCGATTTCAGGCAGTGCGATCGCGCGGGCAAAACGCTTGCTGACGATGTTGAGATGGGAGAACTTGATGCCCTTTGGCTGCTGCGTTGTGCCCGAGGTGTACATCACCGTGGCCAAGTCCTCCAGTCTGACCCGTTCGATGGCCGCACCGACCAGCCGGGACGGGAAAGGATCGCCCACTTGCAACAACTGCTGGAACGTCAGCACGTCGTCGGGAGGCGGGCCGCCGGATTCGATGAGCACGGCATGTCGCACGTGGCAAAGCTTGCTGCGCACCTCATCCACCTTGTCTAATTGGGCACGATTGGAGACGAAGACCAGCTTTGCCTTAGAGTGACAGATGATGAATTCGATGTCCTGGGGCGTCGCGTTTGCGGGAATGGGCACATTTACGACGCCGGTGATGAGACAAGCCACGTCGATGCACGCCATCTCCAGGCTGTTCTCCGAGAGAATCGCCACCGGCCCGAGCGCGGGCTCGTCGCGGAAGAACCGCAGCAGCGCGCGGGCGATCGCGGTGACCCGACGGTCGATTTCCGCCCACGTGTGCTTTTTGAGTCTGCGTTCACGAATCTCCTGGAACAGCACTTTGCTGCCGTACTCGGAAACGCGCTGGCGAAACATCTGTCCCAGCGTGAAGTTGGACGCCTGGATGATCTCCAGGAGCAATTGGAACCACTCGTTTTGTCTTTGCGCACGAGCAACCTCTTTGAGGACCAGCGTTCGTCGCGCGAAGTTGAGGAAAGCGTGCAACTGCGCGCGCAAGGCTTGCCGGGCGTCTCCACTCGCGTCCCGGTACGTTTGCAGCTGCTCGCGTCCCAGCGCAAAAACGGCGTCCAGCCCTTGCTCCGTCAGGAGCCGGCCGAGGTCGTCATCGGGCGAAGGAAGGCCGGTTCCCCGGCTGACGCGTTTCTGTTGTTCGAGAACTTGCGTCGTGTCGTCTCTCATGGGTGTCCTTCATGTTCGTTACATGCCTGAGGTTCAGGCCATTTCGTGTTCTCGCCTGACCTACAGAATCAATTTAACCGCAAACGGTCTGTTTTTCAATGTTTTTGTCACGAATTTAAGCAAATTTCATTTTGGTCTTGCATTTGGACAAAAGAAATCCTATAATTTCGGATTGAGACTCAGTTGCAAGTGTTGCAAAATGAGAACAGAAGAAGCAGAGCTGAAATTCCGGAAGTATCTCGCGTCGCAAAAGCTGCGCTACACGCCGGAACGCAGGAAAATCGTGCGAGCCGTCTTTTCCGCCCGCGACCATTTTCAGGCCGACGAGCTGTACATGCGGCTCAAGGCCCACAATCAGCGGGTCTCGCGTGCGACGGTTTACCGCACGCTGGATTTGCTGGTCAAATTGGGCTTTGTCCAGAAAGTTTGCGTCGGGGACCGCTCTTCGATTTACCAAAGCGCGCTCAACGGTCGCCGATTTGGGCATCTGATTTGCCTGGTGTGCGGCAAGATTCAAAAGTTCGAGCTCCCGGAGATCGAGAATTCGGTGGAAAAAGTGTGCCGGGAATTTCATTTTGTCTCGCAGAATGGCAGTGTGCAGATTTCGGGTTACTGTGAAACGTGCAGAAACGAATCCCTCGTTGATAACGGTTAAGCATCCGAGAAAGGAGAACGGATAGTATGTCTGAAGATGGAATCAGGAAAGTCATTATCATCGGATCCGGGCCTGCGGGGTACACCGCGGCCATTTACAACGCTCGCGCCATGCTGGCACCTCTGGTTTTCGCCGGGCCGGAGCCAGGCGGTCAGTTGACGCTGACCACCGAGGTGGAAAACTATCCCGGTTTCCCGGAAGGGGTGATGGGGCCGCAACTCATGGACTCCATGAGAAAGCAGGCGGAACGGTTCGGCGCGGAGATCGTGTGGGATGCCGTGTCCAAAGTCGATTTTTCGCGGCGGCCTTTTTCGGTGTTTGTGGGTGAGAACGAGTACCAGGCGCAAGCGGTGATCATCGCGTCGGGCGCGTCCGCCCGGATGTTGGGCTTGGAGTCGGAGAAAAAGCTGCTGGGTCACGGGGTCTCCACCTGCGCGGTGTGCGACGGGGCGTTTTTCCGCGACAAGCACGTGATCGTTGTGGGCGGCGGCGACACCGCGATGGAAGATTCCACCTTTTTGACTCGCTTCGCAAAGAAGGTCGAGGTGGTGCACCGCCGCGACGAACTGCGCGCGTCCCGCATCATGCAGGAGCGCGCCATGAAGAATGAAAAGCTGGATTTCATCTGGAACACGGTGGTGGAGGAAATCCACGATCCGGAAAAGAACACGGTCACCGGCGTGACCTTGCGCAATGTGAAGACCGGCGAGAAGACGGAAATGGCGGTGGACGGGGTGTTCATCGCCATTTCCGTCTTCTCGCCGGTCTTCACGTTGCGCAAGGT
>CAYQOI010000229.1:0-6197 GCA_964419085.1 uncultured Cytophagia bacterium
CATCCGCGAGGCACCAACGTGGTGGGCCGTTTGTCCTTCCGCACGGAAGGTGCCTAGCCACAGTTTGACCCCGCGATTCGGTTCCGCAAGAACCTTGGGCGTGACGCCTTTTGGACGGAGTTTTTCAACACTTGCGTTTAGAATATGTCTCTTTTGGACAATCCGCCCCCCCTCACGCCCGAAACCCCCGCCGGCTCCGAAACGCCGACATCCGGCCCGCGTCCCCACTGGATTCGGTGCGAAACGCCGCCAGGTGGATGACACACCCTTCGTGGACCAACGCAGAACACACCGCCTCCTTGCCCCGGTTGCGGTAATCCGTGCCCAGGCCCACCGAGTCGTAGGTACGCGCTTCGCCTGACGCCAGACCCGCGAGAAAGCCACGGACGGCTTCCTCGCCCGGCTCGGCCTCCGCCGGTTCCGTCTGCAAAATCGCTTCCATCGCGTAGCTCTTCACCAGCTTCGGATGCAGCACGGCATAGGCCCGGGGCCGCGACAACACGTCGGCGCCGATGACGTCCGAGCCCAGGCAGACCACCAGGCCCTTTTGCTCAGGAACCCCGTGGAACGCGTTCACGAATTCTTCCAACATGGCTGCCTTCGCCTGGAACACATCGCGCATGGCGCGGGTGGGCGAGAGCACCTCCGCCTGCGCCGACATCGAATCGATGGATGCCCAGACCTCCATCTGGTTGGAACCGAATTCGCCGCTCGCCTCCAGGGACTCCGTCACCGACCGCGAGGCGGCACGCCGCACCCCAGACGCGGCCACAAACCCGGAGTCGTAGAAGTGCTTCGTGGCATAGGACCAGCGCCCCGCCTCGGTACAACTCACCGGGATGGTGGTCTCCGTGTGGGCTGCGAGCAAAACGGTGGTGTTGAGCACGCGGTTCTGCTTGGCGCCGGCCAGCTCCTCACCATCGAGCAGGAGCACGGCCACATCCGCAGTGTTCTTCACCCGAAGCTGCGGTACAGAGCCTCCCTCGCTCACCTCCGTAACCGTCAGCAGGCCCTGCTCCAACGCCTCGTGCAGGGTCAGATAGTCCGGCCCCGTGGCGGCGCCGTCCATGACCGGGAAGACGGACATATTCTTAAACGTCTGCCGTTCGCCAAAGCGCAAGTTCGACAAATATTCTGAGACGACTTCCTTCATGGCATTGCCTCCATCAGTTTTTTTGATGACCAATTCTAAACCGCGTAGCACAGATGCGGCAGCGCCCCGAATGGGCTTCGGCCTGGACAGCTCTGTTTCTGGGTGGTGGCGGCAGCGGTGGACCGGGTTCGTGGTCGAAGGGCGTCTGCAGCTTGAGGCGCGAAACCGCTATCTTAAAAATTACCTTCAAAGATCCGGCTTGCGGAAGGAGCCGATGTTTGGGTGGTTGCCAACGAAGCAGAGGTACGCCAGCGCGCTTTACAGGGGTAAGAAAAGAGCGGTATTTACGAGGTCCTCCGGTTCAGAGGCTTTCGCGATCAACTCCAGGTCGTGAACGCAAGTTCCAATTGAGACCCTGGGCGCGGAGCTTGTCTCTGAGTTTGGACTGCTTCAATTGGTGCTGGAGGCGATCGATTCCTTCCAATTCTGCTTCTATGGCCGCATCGAGTTCGTCGCTGTGGTCGGCATAATAGGCTAACGCCGAATAGACCTGACCGAGGGTGAGATGAGGATGCTGGTACTGGAGCTCCTCTGGGCTCCAACCATAAGCCTGCTTTTCCGCGATTAGCTGCGTGACCTTCATTCGCGTCCCTTTGATCACGGGCCGCTTACTCGCATCCAGAACGATATGCTCGTATCTTGTCTCCACGGCTGACATGGCTAGCTCCAATTTAGCTCAACAGTAATATAACTGCTACAGGTTGAATATGCAAGGCCAACTTTTCTCTGGTTCTCTCGTGCTGCTAATCTGGATTATTCACAAAAGCTAAATAGTTTGGACTCACCGTTTTGAAGCGTCTGAACTTCCGTTGTCATTCAGGTTTTTTCGCAATTCAGCGAAAACGCAATTTCGAAAAATACCGGAGTCTTTGTCCATGCATCCGTTCGTGCCACCAGATTAGGCATCCGCCAACCGGCGGAGCCGGAATGACACAAAGCGAGATGAACGCGGCAGTTTGTGAATTATTCAGCCCAATAATCTAAGCGGAACTTATCCTCGATTTGCGTTCCCTATGTTCCTGAAGGCATCGGGCGCAAGTGCTCTTTTCCGTTAAGGAATAAAGTGGGGCATTCGCTTGTTACTTTAAATCTCGACCATGAGTCTCTTTTTCGGTGGGTCGGGGTGAGCTTTTGAAGCGAAACATTCGTGATGAATTGAATCTTTTCAAGGCTACATCTTTAACTCCTTTCTTCTGCAAAACGCAAATCATGCGATTTTGCGGAAGTCCATTTTAACCAAACGTTGGAGGGATACAAAATGGTACCGCTTCACATCCAAAACAAGATGTTCCGGTGGCTCAGTCGGGTGGCCATCGTGAGTGTCACGCTGTTGTTGTCGTTCAGCGGGGAAATCCTCGCCCAGGACGGCCACGTACCGGTGCCGGGCCTGCATGCCTACACCCGGGGACATGCAAAATTTCAACAGCCCGCGGACCTGCTGGGTGGCCCCCTAAAGGTGAAAGTCACCCAAAAGAACGGTAGCACCCGCTGGGTTTTGCCTGGTCCGCGCTTTCTGGACCCCTCGGCTTTCGGCACTCCGGAAAAGCCGGTGGGCTTCGACCCCGCGCCTTTCCCGCTGTTGGGCATTCCCACCGCCATGCGGAAAACCAGCGGGGATTCCTACACGTTCGTCGAGAAGGCAACGCCCTTCAGCGACTGGCGCGAAGTCGGCGTGGGTAGCATCGAGATGGAAGTGGTGGACGCCACCGCCATCGACGGTGCGCGCACCAAAGACAAGATTCACTTCGTCGCCACCTTCAAAAGCCCGGACGGCAAGCACGAGTACAAAGTGACCGCGGACAAACCCATCCCCCACGGCATGGCCTACCCGTTTTTCGGCGGCGTGGTCACCAACCACCTGCTGCACGGGGCGACGGGCATCGGTACCCGTTTGATGCCCACGGAGTTTTCCTACGTCGCGTTCTGGGCCATCGGCAATATCTACCGCGACGGCCAGTTGGTCAATCCCAACCATCTCGTGCACGTCATGGTCACCGAAGTGGTGCGCGGGGACAACTACAAGCTGCAGTTTGACGGCGGCGTGGGGGATCCACCCACCGGCGTCACGTTGCACTTGATGGTCCCGCCGTACAAGCCTTCTCCGAAGGGCCTGCAAGAAGACCCGGTGAAGACCGGTTTTGTGCCCTTCCCGTTCGTCAAGAAGCACATGAAGGCCGCAATGATGGAGGCGCAGCAGCTTCCCGCGGGACAAAAGGAGAAGCGCCTCGCCATGCTGAAGGAAGTCAAGAGCCTGATGGACCACACAAAAGAACATGTCATGCAAGCGATGAAGGCCGGCAAGATGGACGGCCAGCCGTTCTTGCATGTGATGTTCGGCAACATCGAAATGAAAGCCAGCCGATAAGCACGTTGTGGGAGTCTCGAGCCCGTGTTCGAGACTCCCGCAGTTTTTTTAACCAATCACCGGAAATAGACTGGAGCCCGTTTTTATGCAGACTCAAGCCGTGTACTTCCTGCGCTGCTTTCTGGTCCTTATTCTGTCGCTGTATAGCGCGAGCAGCGTTTCTGCCGCAGCGAAAAAAGGAAGTCATACGATCAGATTGACGAATATCGAGTTCAGGCCCAACAAACTCAAGGTGGATGTGGGCGATGAAATCACGTTTATCAACCAGGACAAGTTCAAGCACGACGTTTACATCGTGCGGACCGCGAATCCCAACGAGATCCTGGTTCCCGCCACGACCCTGGCGCCGGGCAGCTCCACGACCGTCACCATCGAGGAGAAGGGGCTGTTTACGGTTTATTGCACGATTCACGGCGGGATGAGAGGCAAGATCACCACAACCGGGTCCTTTGACCTCACCGAAGAAGAGAAAAAAAGAGCACTGGCCAGACATGTTTTGCCGCCCATCGTCAAGACCGGCGAGGCGCTGTTCTGGGGCAAGGCGCAGTGCCACAGATGCCATAAAATGGGCGAGCGGGGGTACGGCACCCGCGGCCCGAATCTCGTCGACATCGGGCTGCGTTCCAACATCCGGGCGCAAAAGCTGGGGCTGGCTTCCGGCACCGAGTATCTGGTGCAGTCCATCCTGGAACCGGGGGCTTACCTGGTGGAAGGCTACACCAACGACATGGCCACAGTCTACCAGCCGCCCATCGACCTGAACGAAGACGAGATCAAAGCGGTGGTCACGTACCTGCAGAGCCAGAGCGGACAGGTGGATGAGTGGGCCATCGACATCGATGAAGACAAGCTCGACACCTTGCCCGCATGGAATCCTTTTATCCACGGCGACGCCACCCGAGGCAAGACGCTGTTTACGGATGCCGGTTGCCCGAGCTGCCATACGGTGGGAGAGAAAAAATCGGTCTCGCCCGGGCCTGACCTTACCGGCATCGGCGCGTACCGCAATTGGACCTGGCTGGCGCAATCGATCATCGACCCCAATGCGGAAATCGGTTCAAATTGGAAATACGCTTCGGTCTACCTCAAGCCTCCGAAGAAGAGTTTCAAGAAGGAAGAGATCGTCAACGGGTTCCTGCGCGAAAACAGCGCCGAGCAGGTCAAAGTTCTCGTGGATAACGACCGGGTCGAAGTCTTTCCCGGAAAGCGCGTGATCCGGGTGGAGGTGAGCCCCGTTTCGAAGATGCCCACCAACTATTCGGAGATTCTGACCTTGCAGCAGATTTCCGATTTGATCGCCTACCTGCAATCTCTGAAAGGCGAAAAAATCGGAGCGAATGGCAGCCGTTGAGAGCAGGATTGTTGGATTAGAAAGCCGATGAATAAAGACTACATTCCGGTGGTAATCCGGGGCGAGCAGAAAGGCGATTATCTGATGGAACTCGAATTTGACAACGGAATGACGAAAATAGTGGATCTTGAACAGTGGCTCATCGCTGGCGGCACCGTCGCCTGGCCCGATGGGGCTGATAGTGCACCGGAAACTCTCCTTGCGGCAGAGACGGTTTCCTCTGCCGCATGAGGGCCGTCCGGAATGAAGCAGTCTGCTGCAAGCAAAATCCACCCTGCAAGGTTCTGAAGCACAAAGAATCATTTGGGGGCAGATTCTTCGAGCGAACCCGCCTCGGCAAGAGTACGGCGTTCACTCCGGAAACGCCGGTGCTTTCGCGGCAACAACGCGCTGTTCAGCCGGACCATCCCGCGTCCCTTTCCGAAATCTCGAGGCAGCAATTCGAAATAACCCTTGCAATTTAGCTTATGTAAGTTATATTTAATCAATCGATTAAGCCAATTCCTTCCGTTAACAATTTGTGGATATCTCGAAAAGAATGGCGTGAATCGGACAGGCCTGAGACTTCAGAAACCATGGCACATCCCCAGCGATGAGGCGAGGCATTTTCAGGGTTAAGTCCAACGAGTCTTGTACCATAGCGCGTGTGGGTAAGGTTGTGGATAACTTGTTGATTAATGCTGGAACTTCACAGAGAGCGCTCTTTTGCCCGGCTAACGCAAATCTGGATAACCGAAAAACTTGAGGTGAAAATGCGAAACGGAGGTTACAGGAAAACGGTTCTGGTGATCGATGACGAGGCGGTGGTGGGGCATGTAATCAAAAGGATGATTGAAAAGAATGGCTACGACGCAGCCGTGTGCCGCACTTCCCTGGACGCGCTTGCCGCCGCAGAACTCTCCCCGCCCGCTCTGATCATTTCCGACTTCAATCTCCCGTGCTACAGCAACGGGGTCGACCTCTGCCTCGCCATCCGGCAACAAGCCCGCCGCGACATCCCGGTGATCATCATCAGCGGACAGGCAGAAAACGAAAAAAAGGCCCGGGCTCGAGGGTTTGAGTTTTTGCGCAAGCCGCTGGACAACCACGCGCTCCTGCCGCTGGTGGACGCCCATCTTCGCGGGCCGGCGGCACCCGAAAAACCCAGCCTTCCGCGACTGGCTTCCCCGCCCGCGCTGGCACAAGACACTTTCGGCCTCAAATAAAAAGAGGTCGTCAGAAAGCGCACTCGAGACAAAAGAAATTATCCGAACAATTCACGAATTGGGTGTTTACAGTCGTCTCCAGGGAGCCCGCTTGTCACTCAGGAGGAGTCTTGCCTGATGTTT
>CAYQOI010000230.1:0-6184 GCA_964419085.1 uncultured Cytophagia bacterium
GTGGCCATGGGTAATTCTGGGGAGGAAAAGTTCCTTCCGGTGCTGCGGAAACTGGCCCAGGAGGAGAGCCCGCTTGTGGCCGAACATGCCCAATGGGCGATGGAGAAAATCGGAAATGCGGACAGAGACGAAAACTAAGGTCGCACCGTGCAAGGAAACCGCGTGAAAATAACCGACGAGGTGCCGGTTTTTCCGCTGCCTAACCTGGTCTTTTTTCCCAAGACCCTGCTGCCGCTGCACATTTTCGAGGCGCGTTACCGGCGCATGGTCGAGAACGCGCACCTGCACGACAGCCTCATCGGCATGTTTTTGCTGCGGGAAGGATGGGAGAAGAACTATTTCGGCTCGCCCGCGGTGCACGAAGTGGGGTGTGTAGGGAAGATCCAATTCAGCGAAAAGCTCGACGACGGCAAGTACAACATTCTGCTCTATGGGATCAGCCGGGCGAGAATCGTGCGCTTTGTGCAGGACAGGCCGTATCGGATAGCCAAGGTGAGGTACCTGCGTGAGGAGAAATTCAGCCCGGAACAGTTCAAGGAGCATGTGGAAGCCGCTCGGTTTCTCCGGCTGGTGCACACGTACATCAGGGAGATCGGGGTGGAAAACGGCGAGGAGATTCTGAAACTGCAGACCGATTCCCTGGAAGCGATGATGAATCAGGTGGCTTCGATTTTGGATTTCGCAACCGATGAGAAGCAGGAACTGCTGGAAGTCGCCGAGCTTCAGACGCGGTATCTGCTTTTGCGGCGACTGTTGCGAAACAAGCTGATGGCGTTGAAAGTCGCGAAAAATGTAAAATTCGTACCCGATGACCCAAGCTGGAATTAGAGATGACCGTAGAGTTTGTTTGTAGTCACTGCGACAAAGACATCCTGGCGGAGCTGAGCAGCGACAAGAAAGAGATTCGGTGCCCGCATTGCGAAGAGACGTTTCCGGTAAAGTTGTCCCGAAGCATGCAAGCCGGCGGCAAAGTGGACCGCTGCGTGGTGTGCGGCAAGAACCGGTTCTATGTTCAGAAAGATTTCAACCCGCGACTGGGGCTCACCATCTTTGCCATCGGCGTGATCTTCAGCTACCACACCTACGGGTTGACGCTGCTCATCGCGACGGTGATCGATTTCATTCTGTACAAGGTGCTGAAAACCGTGACCATCTGCTACAATTGTCGGGCCATCTACCGGGGTTTCGAAGAGGACCCGACTCACCGCGGTTTCGACCATGAGCTCGCCATGTCTCTGGTGGAGGAAGCCGCCACAAAGGAGGACGAAGCGGTTGCAGGCTAAGCAGAGAATCACCATTTCGCTGCGGTTTTTCGGTCCTCTGCGTGAGCTGGCCAAGCTGGAGGAGGCCGAGATACAGGTAAACGAAGGCACCACCATCGGAGATTTGGTGTGGATTCTCGGTGAGCGGTTCCCCAACATGCGGGAGCACCTCAAGGTGGTGAGCTTTGCGGTGGACAGCGAGTATGCGCCCAAAGAGACCGTGCTGAAAGAAGGCAACGTCGTGGGGGTGTTGCCCCCCATCAGCGGAGGATGACGTGGTCGAGATTACGCCGAAAAAAATCAGTGTCGACCGCGTGCTGAACGCGGTGGAAGATCCGTCCACCGGCGCGGTGGTACTTTTCCTGGGGCGAGTCCGGGACCACGTTCGGGACCGCGCGGTGCGCGAGATGGAGTACGAGGCCTACGCCGAAATGGCGCAGGCGAAGTTGGAAGAGATCGCCAGGGAAGTCCAGGCGCGTTGGCCCATCAAAAAGATCGCGCTGGTTCATCGTACGGGCAGGCTGCGGCTCGGCGAGGTGAGCGTGGCCATCGCGGTGGCGTCGCCCCACCGCCACGACGCATTTGAAGCCTGCCGTTTCGCCATCGACACGCTGAAAGAGACCGTGCCCATCTGGAAGAAGGAGTTTTTTGTTGACGGGGAGGCCTGGGTCGAGGGCGTGATTCCCAAGGTGGACAAAGAGAAGCAAGGCTGAGAGATTGGACCTCGAAAAAGAGAGGAGGTAGTCGCTAGACCATGATGGTGCAATTCAGTATTCTACCGGTCAGTGAGGAAAAACACCTGGCCGGACCTATTTCCAAGGCTGTAAAGATCATTCATGACAGCGGGTTGGAGTACAAGTTGACGCCCATGGGCACGCTGATCAAGGGTGAGTGGAAAGAGGTGATGGACGTCATCAAGAAGTGTCACGAGGCGGTACGCCAGGATTACGACCGGGTGATGACGCAGATCAAGATCGACGACCTGAAAGACGGCGATCGCGCGTTTGACGACAAGGTGAAGGCAGTGGAAGAAAAAGCCGGCATGGCCTTCAACAAGTAGAGAGACTGCGGATGGAAACAATCGCTTTTGGCGTAGCGGTTGCGGCGTTGGCCGTCGCCTGTTACACCCTGGTAAAGCTGAGAAAGCTGACGCGGGGGCACCGCCAGTTACAAGCTTCGCATTCCCGTGCGCTCGGCAATCTCAATCGGTTGGAAGAGAACCTGACGAAGCGGGTCAACCGGTTGAATTACGCCCTGCGGGAACAGAGCGGCCGGTTACGGTTTCGCGAGGAGATGACATTCGAGCAGGCTCTGGCCATCGACCCCAGGGTTGAAGAGGTGATGGCTGAAATGCACGTGGGCGGCTGCCCGGATTGCGCCGTGGATGTGCATGAGACCCTGGCCGCCGGCGCGGCGAGAAATGGCGTAAACGTCCTCGATTTTCTCTCGGCATTGAATGCGCTTTCTGAATCGGAAGAATTGGTTCAACCTAAAAATGGTCATGCAGAACTAAGGGTTTTAAAATGAGCAAGTTCAAACACCATTTTTTCGTGTGCACCAACTCGCGTCCACCGTTCATGAAACCATCCTGCGGACCCAAGAACTCGCCCGAAATTCTCAGTGCGCTGGTGGAAGAAGCAGACCGCCGCGGGTTGTTGGACGAGATCAAGATCACCGCTTGCGGCTGTCTCGGTCCCTGTGAAGATGGTCCCATGATCGTGGTCTATCCCGAGGGCGTGTGGTACCACAACGTCCAGACTTCAGATGTTCCGGAGATTGTACAGAGTCACATGGTTGAGAACACGCCGGTGGCTCGGTTGCGCTACGAGTGGCCGGACGAACCCAACGCGTAACTGGAGGAAGCATGTCGAAGAACAGCAAAAAAAATGTCCTGATGGTGCTGGCACACTACAATTTTCGTGATGAAGAGTACTCCGCTGCCCGGCAAAAGCTGGAGGCCGCCTCCGCGCAGGTGACGGTGGCTTCTACCGTCAAGACCGGCGCGGCCGGCTCTCAAGGCATGCGGGTGGATCCCGACGTGCTCATCGATGAGGTGGATCCCGAGGCATACGACGCGGTGGTGTTCATCGGCGGTACGGGCGCAAGCCAGTACTGGCACGACGTGAAGGCCCACGAGATCGCGCGGGCCGCGATGCGGGACGGAAAGGTGGTGGCCGCCAGTTCACACGCACCGGTGACCCTGGCTGTTGCAGGGCTGCTGCAAAAAAAGCGGGTGACCGGCCATGTGGCCATCTACGAAAAGCTCACCGTGCACGGGGCTGAGTACACCGGCCGGAAGTTGGAGGTCGACGGCAATCTCATCACCAGTTCCGGTGCCAACGCGGCAAAGGAGTTTGCGGAGGCGCTGGGCAAAGCTGTGAGCTGAGCCGGATCCATGCAATCATCTGGACCGCGATACAACGCCTACGGCGCGTTCCTGAAACGCAAGTTCGGAATGCGAGTGCACAAGGTTCCGGTGAACGCCGGCTTTACCTGCCCCAATCGGGACGGCACGGTGGCAGTGGGCGGGTGCACCTACTGCAACATCGACAGCTTTACCCCGCAAGGGGCGCGGGCCAGAATCCCCATCCGTGAGCAGGTGCAAAACGGCATCGCGTACCTGAAGCGGCGGCTCGATGCGCGCGCCTTCATCGTCTATTTCCAACCCTACTCTAACACCTACGCGCCGCTTCAACAGCTCAAGAAACTTTATGAGGAAGCGCTGGACCACCCCGAAGTCGTGGGGCTGTCGGTGGGCACGCGTCCCGACTGTGTGGAGGACCCAAAGCTGGACTATCTGGCCGCGTTGAGCCGGGACCGTTTTGTGACCGTGGAGTACGGCATCGAGACGGTTTGGGACGAAACCTTGCGTTTGATCAATCGCGCACATGACTACGCCTGCACGGTGGATGCCATTCGTCGCACGGCCAGCCGCGGGCTGCACGTCTGCGGCCATGTGATCTTGGGGTTCCCCAACGAGACGCGCGAGCAGATGCTGCAGACGGCCGAGGAGATCTCGACGCTGCCGCTGGATTTTGTCAAGATCCATAATCTGCACATCGTCCGCCACACCCAATTAGCCAAACAGTACGAAGCCCAACCGTTTCCCGTTTTCACGTTGGAGGAGTGGGTGGACCTGGTGGTGGCGTTTTTGGAGCGACTGAATCCGCGCTTTGTGGTAGAGCGGCTCTACGGTGACGCGCCCAAACATCTGCTCATCGCGCCGGAGTGGTGCAGAGACGGCGGCAAGATCATTCACGCGGTACAACAAGAACTGACCCGGAGAAACACGTTTCAGGGCCGACTGTTTGCGCAACCGGTCGTCGCGGCGTTAGGATGAGACAGCGATGGAAGAGGAAAAGAAAAGCACAGCGAAAAAGCACCTGCTCTTGTTGACTCTTGCGGTGATGGGCATTTTGGTGCTCCTATCCATTCTTTCCATGTTGTCTTCAGGACATTGATGATTCGGAGGAAATTCAGATAGAGATGAAAAATATAATTCGAAGTTTGTTGCTAGAGATCGGGGAAGACCCGGACCGGGAGGGGCTGCGCCAAACCCCCCGGCGTGTGGAGAAGGCGTATGAATTCTTGACCAGCGGCTACAAGGTGGACGCATGCGAGATCATCAACAAGGCCCTTTTCCATGAAAAGTACGACGAGATGGTGATCGTCAAGGATATCGAGGTGTACAGCCTGTGCGAGCATCATCTGTTGCCGTTTTACGGCAAATGCCATGTGGGATACATGCCCAACGGCAAGATCGTCGGGCTGAGTAAAATCCCCAGAATCGTGGATGCCTACGCTAAGCGCCTGCAGGTACAGGAAAGGCTGACCTATGAAATCGCCGAGGTCCTGATGCGGTGCTTGAATCCACAGGGCGTGGGCGTGGTGATCGAGGCGCGGCATCTCTGCATGATGATGCGCGGTGTCGAGAAACAGAACACCGTGGTCAGCACCAGTGCGCTGCTGGGGGTGTTTCGAGACAATCAACAAACGCGCGAGGAATTCATGCATCTCATAAAAGCACAACGGTTTGTCTGACAAAAGAGTGTGGAGGAAAAGATGGCGAAGTTAACCTATCTGAGCCACGCGGCGTTTTTACTGGAGACAAACGGTCACAAAATCCTGGTGGATCCGTTTCTCACCGGTAATCCGCTGGCGCCGGTGAAGCCCGAAGACGTGGAGTGCAACTATGTGGTGATCACGCATGGGCACGGCGACCACATCGGCGATGCGGTTTCCATCGCCAAACGCAACAACGCGACGGTGATCGCCAACTACGAGATCGCGACCTGGTTCGGGGCGCAAGGAATTGCCGTGCATCCGATGCACATCGGCGGCGCGCACCAGTTTCCGTTCGGCCGCGTGAAGCTCACCATCGCGCATCACGGGTCAGGATTCCAGACGGACGACGGGTTCGTCTACATGGGAAACCCTGCCGGTGTGCTGCTCACCTTCGAAGGCAAGACCATCTATCACGCCGGCGATACCGCGTTGTTTTACGACATGAAGCTCATCGGTGAGATGAACAGCATCGATGTCGCGCTCTTGCCCATCGGCGACAATTTCACCATGGGCATCGACGACGCGGTGAAAGCCACCGAGTTTCTCAATCCCAAGAAGGTCGTGCCGATGCACTACAAGACGTTCGAGGTCATCGACGCGGACCCCAGGCAATTCGCCGAGAAGGTGCAGGCCAAGGGCTTCGACGTCACGGTGTTGGATTTCGGCGAGGCGCTTACGCTTTAGGCCACAAGAGCCGCTGAGTTTATCTGTGCCCTCGTCTCGATCGAGGGCATTTTTGTTGCGTTGGGACGAGGTGGGAGGAGACAATCCTCGCCGCGACGAGCCCAGGAGTGAGAAGACCATGCCCAGAGTCTTGTTCCTCATGCCAACCAGAACCTACCGCGCTCGCGCGTTTT
>CAYQOI010000231.1:0-6154 GCA_964419085.1 uncultured Cytophagia bacterium
AAAGTGCGCAACGCAGAGGTGGTCGAGGAGTAACGGGTTAGCGGAGGGCCGGGTCAGGTCACCGAGGGGAATGCGCCGCGGGCGACAAATGATTTGACGGTGAAATAAGGCTTGCTTTTCAAAAGATAATTGGATATATTTTGTCACCAAAATGGGGGTAGACGGCGCATTCGTCTAGTGGTCTAGGACGCCGGCCTCTCACGCCGGTAACACGGGTTCGACTCCCGTATGCGCTACGAAAAGTGCTGCGCCCGTAGCTCAATTGGATAGAGCGCTTGGCTACGGACCAAGAGGTTGAGGGTTCAAGTCCTTCCGGGCGTACTATTTTTTTAGGTGGGACATCCCTGGCGGATTTGCTGGACATGACAACGCACGAAACGTGGATGGCGCAGGCGTTTCGTGAAGCGGAGAAAGCCTTGAAGCGGCAGGAGGTTCCCATCGGGGCGGTGATTGTGGTGGATGGGAAAATCGTCGGTCGGGGATACAACATGGTTGAAACGCTGCAGGACCCGACTGCGCACGCTGAGATGATCGCGATTACGGCGGCGGCCAACTCATTGGGGAGTTGGCGGCTGGATGAAGCGACGTTGTACGTTACCAAAGAGCCCTGTCCCATGTGCGCCGGGGCGATTTTTTTGTCACGCATTTCTCACGTCGTTTTCGGAGTCAGCGATTCCCGCATGGGTGCCTGCGGTTCGACCCTGAACGTGCTACAGAATTCAGAGCTTCATTCACAAGTGAAAGTGACGTTCGGAATTCTGGAATCCAAATGTCTGGGGATTCTGCAAACGTTCTTTCGACAATTGCGCCAAAAGGAGAAAGATTCGGAGAGGTGACCGAGCTGGCCGAAGGTGCACGACTGGAAATCGTGTGTGGGGTTAAACGCCTCACCCAGGGTTCGAATCCCTGCCTCTCCGCTGTGTAGCGAAGAAAGGCGAGAGGCGTCAAGCTGTAGACCATACCGGAGAGGTGCCGGAGCCTGGCTTAACGGGGCGGTCTCGAAAACCGTTGTGGCCTTTGGCCACCGGGGGTTCGAATCCCTCCCTCTCCGCTGTTCGAATAGCATGGAAGAATGGGGCCGTAGCTCAGCTGGGAGAGCGTCGCGTTCGCAATGCAGAGGTTGTGGGTTCGATCCCCATCGGCTCCACTAAAGGCTGTGCTAGATGGGGAGTTAGCGGTGCCCTGTAACCTGCAATCCGCTATAGCAGGGTCGAATTCCCATCCGAGGCCTGCTCCTCCAACGTCGGCCGGCCACGACAATCGGTGATGATGGTACAAGTCCTCCGCAATGGAGTCGTGCCCAACCCCGTCAGGACCGGAAGGTAGCAGCGGTAAGCATTGATTCCATGTGCCGGGGGTTTACTTGGCCGGAGTCGGTTGTTGTGCGTCGCACGTGGAAAGGAAAGGTCGGAGATGGGTGCACAGCCCCGTTTGGGTGTTACAGCGGCGGGGGTGCCTTCATGCCCCCGTATTTTCATCACCAAGCCGTGGAGGGACGCGAGGGTGTCTTACGTGGTGTTGGCCAGAAAATGGCGGCCGATGAAATTCGAGGAAGTGGTGGCGCAGCAGCATGTGACCACCACGCTGGCGAACGCGATCGCCAACAATCGGCTGGCTTCCGCGTATCTGTTTTGCGGGCCCAGGGGGGTTGGGAAGACCACCTCGGCACGCATCTTTGCCAAAGCCATCAATTGCGATCAGGGGCCGACGCCAACACCGTGCAACCAGTGCGCCAGTTGTGTGGAGATCACCGAGAGCCGCAGCCTCGAGGTCTTCGAAATCGATGGTGCTTCCAACCGCGGAATCGACGAGGTGCGCAACCTGCGCGAGAATCTCAGATACGCCGCGTCGAAGGGCAAGTACAAAATCTACATCATCGATGAAGTCCACATGCTGACGACCGAAGCGTTCAACGCGCTTCTCAAGACCCTGGAAGAGCCTCCCCCCCGTGTTTTGTTCATCTTTGCCACCACTGAGCCGCACAAGGTTCCCGCGACGATTCTGTCCCGCTGCCAGCGCTACGATTTCCGCCGCATCCCCATCAACGACATCGTGCGACAGTTGAGGACCATCTGCGACGCCGAAAAAATCAAAATCGACGACGAAGCCCTGCACCTCATCGCCCGGAAAGCCGACGGTAGCCTGCGGGACAGCCAGAGTCTTCTGGACCAGGTCATCTCGTTCTGCGGCGAGGAGATCGCGCAGAGCGATTTAACCGAACTTTTGGGCATCATCGATCAGGAGTATTTTTTCGAGTGTTCCGACCTGATCGCCAGGCATAGCGTGGCGGACGGCCTGCACCTCATCGAAAAGATTTTCAACCAGGGCTACGATTTTTCCGAGTTTTTGAACGGCCTGGCCGAACATTTTCGCAATCTGCTCGTCGTTAAGGCTACAGGAAAGACCGAACTGCTCGACGGCCTGGATACGTACCGCGACAGGTATCTGGAAGCCGCGACCGCGTTCTCCGAGACGGATCTGCTGCGCCTCATCCAATACGCGACCGATACCGCGGTGCAGATCAAGCGCAGCGCAACGCCGAAGCTGCTCCTCGAAATGGCCATTGTGAAGATGGCCAAAATGGATCAGAGTGTGGAGCTCAGCACGCTGCTGTCGAATATCGACAACCTGAAGCATGCCGGCTCGCCGTCTCCGCAGCCGACTTCGCAGGGCGGTGTGCAACCCGGCGCACAAAAGGCAAGGGAGACGACCTCTCCGCCGGCCGCGCCTGTACCGGAACCGAGCAGGCCGACTCCTGTGGAAACGAGTGACGCACAAAGTGTGAGCGCCGAGGGGGGCAGCGACGAAAACGCGGTGGTGTCTCTGGAAACCGTGAAGACGCGCTGGCAGGCTATCGTGGACGCGCTCAAAGCGAAGAAGATTCATCTGGGTTCTTTTCTCAACGAGGGTTACCCCACCAGTCTGACGGATGGTGTGCTGGAGGTTTCTTTCGGCAAAGGCAGAGGGTTTCACGTCAACACCATTAACCAGAACCGGGAGGTGGTTCAGCAGGTCATTTTCGAGCAGACCAGGCTCAAGGTAAAGGTACACTGTCGCAAGAACGAAAGCGAAGAGTTTGCCGAGATGCTGTCGCACATGCGCTCCGATGACGTCCCGCAAGAACAAGAACAACAAGAGGTCAGCGAGGAAGCGACCGAGACACTGGAGGTGCCGCTGGTCAAACGGGTGCTCGAACTATTCGACGGTGAGCTGGTTAAACAAGCAGAGTGATGTGTTTAGGAGATTAAGGAGAAGATTATGTCAAAGATGGGCATGGGCGACATTCTGAAGCAGGCTCAGAAGATGCAGGAGAAGATGCAGCAGGTGCAAGATGAGCTGGGCAATCTGCAGGTGGAGGGAAGCGCAGGCGGGGGCATGGTGACGGCCGTGGCAAACGGCAAACAGGAACTGCTGGAGGTACATATCGATAAACAGGTCGTGGATCCCGAGGACATCGAAATGCTGGAAGACCTGGTGGTGGCCGCGGTGAATCAAGCGCTGGAAAAGGCGCAGGAGTTGGCCAACGAAGAAATGGGGAAGGTGGCCGGTGGCATGTTGGGCAACCTGCCCGGCGGGCTGAAGTTACCCGGCTTGAACCTTTAACCGGCTGGACGGGCGCATTAAACCATGCAGTATCCTTCAACCTCAATGGAGCGAGTCATCGCCGAGCTGTCCAAGTTGCCCGGAATCGGGCGCAAGTCCGCGCAGCGGCTGGCCTTCTTTCTCCTGAAAACGCCGCGCAGCGAGGTGCAGCAATTGGCCGACTCGTTGCTGGCCATCAAGGACAAGGTCAAGTTGTGCTCCA
Source organism: uncultured Cytophagia bacterium (assembly GCA_964419085.1). Lineage (GTDB taxonomy): Bacteria > Zhuqueibacterota > Zhuqueibacteria > Oceanimicrobiales > Oceanimicrobiaceae > CAYQOI01. Next base: position 3,806 of record CAYQOI010000231.1, read on the forward strand.
CCTGCTACAACATCACGGAGGACGATCCGTGCTTCATCTGTCGCAACGAGCGCCGGGACCGTTCACTTTTGTGTGTGGTGGAAGAAGCGAACGATGTGCTGGCCCTGGAGCGCACCGGAGAGTATCGCGGGCTCTATCACGTGTTGGGGGGCGCGCTCTCCCCGCTCGAAGGCATCGGTCCCGAGGATTTGCGCATCAAGGAACTGATGGTTCGGCTGAACGGGACGACGCGGGAGGTCATCATCGCGACCAATCCCAACACCGAGGGCGAAGCGACAGCCCTCTATCTGGAAAAGATCATCAAGCCTGTGGTGGCGAAGGTCACCCGGATCGCGCGCGGATTACCTGTGGGCGGCGACCTGGAATATGCCGATGAGACCACCTTGACGAGGGCCCTGGAAGGGAGGGTGGTCCTGTGAAGACGGTCGGAAGGGAAGCTTTGATTTCATCCAAACGAGAGAAGCGATCATGTCGTTGCCAAACCAACTGACCGTTTTGCGCATCATTTTGACGCCGCTGTTTGCGGTCTTTTTGACCTTCGAGTCGCTCTATTTCAAATACGTGTCGCTTTTCATCTTCATTCTTGCTTCGCTGACGGATTGGTACGACGGCTACGTCGCGCGGAAGTTCGGCAGCATCACCCCTACCGGGAAATATCTGGATCCGCTGGCGGACAAATTCCTGGTGGCCACGGCCTTCGGGGTGTTCGCCTATCTGGGTTACGTCAAACTGTGGATGTTTGTGCTCATCGCTTCTCGGGACATTCTCGTGACCGGATTGCGGTCGTATGTTCTGTCGCAAGGCAAGAAGTTCGAGACCAGCCGCCTGGCCAAATGGAAAACCGCTACGCAAATGGCCGCCATCTATCTCCTCTTCATCTTCGTTATCGCAAAAGAGCAAATTGCATCGCAGGACGCGTCTCCGGGGCTGCTGGAGGATGTGGAGCGCTGGAACCTCGTGTACAATTTGATGCTTTTCGTCACCATCTTTACCGTCTCCACCGGGGTGACCTATCTCCGGGACAATCGCCGGCATTTAAAGAGTCTCGCCATCGCGTTCTACCGCGTTTTTGTTCCAACTAACGTCAGATGAATGAAGTTTCTCTCGCGCTTGCTCGCCACCGGAGGGCTTGTGGGCTACATCCCGTTTGCTCCGGGGACGTTTGGCAGCATTGTGGGCGTGGTCGCATACTGGCTGATTCCGGCGAGTGACTCCGTCTATTTTTTGCCTCTGGTCCTGCTGTTTTTCATCCTGGGTTCTCTGGCAGCCACGCAGGTCGAGAAACTCTCCCAGATCAAGGATAATCAGATCATCGTAATCGATGAGATCATCGGCATGTGGGTGTCGCTGGCTTTCTTCCCAAAGGAGTTGAAATGGCTTGCGATTGGCTTGATTATTTTTAGATTATTTGACATCATCAAGCTTTATCCGGCGCGTCTGGCGGAGCGGCTGCCGGATGGCTGGGGGGTGATGATGGATGATGTGGTAGCCGGTTTGTACGCCGCGGGCACCCTGCGATTGCTCCATTTCATCGCAACGTGAAGATGAACGTCGAGTTGATTTCAATCGGGGACGAGCTGCTCATCGGTCAGACCGTCAACACCAACGCCGCGTATCTGGGCCAGCGTCTGACTGCCCTGGGGTTGGAGGTGAGTTGGGTGACCACCGTCGGCGACCGTGCTGACGATTTGAAGCGTGCTCTGCGCACCGCCTTGGCGCGCAGCGAAATCACCATCGCCACCGGCGGATTGGGGCCGACCCATGACGACATCACTAAAGAGGTGGCCGCCGAGTTCTTCGAGTCGGATTTCGTCGTCCGTCCGGAGATTCTGGAGAGGCTCGAGAAGGCGTTTGCGAAGCGCGGGATGACCATGCCCGCGGTCAATGAAGCGCAGGCGCGCGTGCCGCGTAAGGCGCAGCTCATCGACAACCCGGTGGGCACCGCTCCCGGGCTGATTTTCGAGAAAGGCGGCAAGAAATGTTTCATCCTGCCGGGCGTTCCCGCGGAACTGAAAGCCATGTGCGACGCCACGGTTTTCCCGATGTTGCGCGGCCTGGGCCGGCCCATCGTGCAAAAGACGGTGCGCACCTTTGGGCTGGCGGAATCGACTTTGTTCGAACGCGTCGGCAGTATCGGGGAGCTGGAGCAACTGGTTTCCGTGGCCTTCTTGCCACGCACGGCCGGGGTGGATATCCGCCTCACGGCCAAGGGGAAAGACCTGGAGGCGTGCCGGGCGCGCGTGGAGCAAGCCGTGACCCTTTTGCAGGAGCGGGTCGGCGAGCATGTGTACGGCTACGACGACCAGGAAATGGAGCAGGTTGTGGCAGAGCTCTTGTTTGGCAGCGGGG
>CAYQOI010000232.1:0-6127 GCA_964419085.1 uncultured Cytophagia bacterium
ACATTCCGGGTGTAATCGGCTCTGGTTTTTAGACACTTGCGGACACTATTTTGCTCTTTTAGCCGGACACCAATGGTTTTGCTTGACACTGTGCTGCGAATAGCTTACATTGAAATCTCGGTGACGATCGCAGAAATTTCAAGGTAGCTTTAGGCCATGATGCTCGAACGCGCCAGGGAGTTGAAAACACTCGAAGGACTGCTTTCCCGGCATCCTGTTGTGGGGATTGTCGGTGCGCGACAGGTGGGGAAGACGACTCTGGCCCGTCTGCTCGCCGGTCAGATAGACACACCGGTTACGATTTTCGATCTGGAGAATCCCGAGGATCTGGCACGGCTGCACGACCCGATGCTGGCGCTGAAACCGCTGAAGGGATTGGTGATCATCGACGAGGTGCAGCATCAGCCTGGCCTCTTTCAGGTCCTAAGGGTGTTGGTGGACAGACCGGAGTCACAGACGAGATTCTTGGTGTTGGGCAGTGCGTCCCCGGCTCTGTTGCGGCAAGGCTCGGAAACGCTGGCGGGAAGAATCTATTACCATGAATTGGGCGGCTTTTGGATTGAGGAGGTCGGAATGAAGCACGCTCAGCGGTTGTGGCTGCGAGGAGGATTTCCTCGTTCCTATTTGGCGCCGTCTGTCTCCGCCAGCGATGAATGGCGCAGGGGGTTCATCCGGACTTTCTTGGAACGGGACTTGCCTCAACTGGGAATTACCATCCGCGCCAGGACCTTGCGTCGATTCTGGACTATGCTGGCTCACTATCACGGTCAGGTCTGGAATGCATCCGAATTCGCCCGGTCGTTCGGCGTGGCCGATACCACCATTCGGCACTACCTGGATCTCCTGACCTCCGCCCTGATGGTCAGGCAACTGCAACCCTGGCACGAGAACATTGCCAAGCGACAGGTGAAGTCCCCGAAGATTTATCTCCGGGACTCCGGCGTGACCCATACGTTGTTGGGGATCTCCACACGGGAACAGTTGGAAAGCCATCCCAAGGTCGGGGCTTCCTGGGAAGGCTTCGTGATCGAGCAACTCATCCGGCACCTCGGTGTGGAGCCGGAGATGTGCTACTTTTGGGCGACCCATTCGGGGGCCGAGTTGGACCTGCTCGTCGTGCGGGGACAAGACAAGCTCGGGTTCGAGGTCAAGCGCACCACCAGCCCAGCGGTCACGCGCTCCATGCGCCATGCCCTGGACGACCTGCGCCTGCAGCGCCTCGACGTCATTCACGCGGGCGAGCGCACCTTCATGCTCGGCGACAAGATCCGAGCGGTGGCCTTTACCAGGTTGTTGCAGGACGTCAAATGGGTCTCACCATAGAGGCAAGGCAGGCTTGACATTCGGTCTGTTGCCCAAGCCCCCATGGTCAGTCATTCCCCGCCGGCAAGCCCCCCGCCCACCCGTCAAAAAATTATTGTTTGACATTCCGCCTTTTGAACCTTAACTTCAAGCGATTCGGATCAATCCGCTCCATGACGTTCCCTTCTCTGTGGATGGCGTTTGTCTGGCGCATCCCGGGAGGGGATGGCTGGCTCAGAGATTATCCAAACCCATTCGGCCAGACCGACAACTCCATTTGCGATGAAAATAAGTTCGCCGCTGTTTGCGTGGGACTCTGCAAAGGCAAAGGTTGGCGTCGGGCGGCTCACCCAAGATAACCACATGGCTCACGGGTTCGTTGAAACGCCCCCGTGACCACCTGACAAATAGGGGACGCGATTTCGCCTTCTGGTCCGCGTTGCCCTTGCGGTCCGGAGTGATGCCTCGTTAGGGCAATGGTATCTTCAAACAAACGGAGGGATGAAGCATGCAAGATTCACTGTTCTCTCGGGTGTGGTTCGTGGTTGTGTTGGTGGTTCAGTTTTGGCTCCCGGCTGTTCTCCCGGCTCAATCTCGTCCTCCAGCCGGCGGTGGCCAGGCTCCCCTCAGCCCGCGCATCGCGAACTACGAAATGGATGTGAAGTTGGACGTCGCCAATCGCCTGCTCGACGGGACCGAGATTCTCACGTGGAAGAACACCACCCGGCACCCCACCTCTGAGCTCCGCTTCCATCTGTACTACAACGCCTGGTTGAACCAGGAAAGCTCCATGTTCCGCTCCGTGCGGGCGCGCTCGTTCAAAGATCGCTTTTCCGACTACCGGGAGCGGGACTGGGCCTATTGTGATGTCAAGACCATCTCTCTGCTGGCGGAAGGCGGCGGTGTCCGCGACCTGACTCAGCAGATGGCCTTCATCCAGCCGGACGACGGCAATGAGCAGGACCGCACGGTCATGCGTGTGGCGTTGCCCAAACCCGTGGCGCCGGGCGAAAGTATTCGCCTGCAGATCGCCTGGCAATCGAAGGTGCCCCGCACGTTCGCCCGTACCGGAGTGCGCGGGGATTATTATTTCATCGCCCAGTGGTTCCCGAAAATCGGGGTATTTGAGCCCGACGGAACCTGGAATTGCCACCAGTTCATCCAGACGGAGTTTTACGCGGATTTTGGCGTCTACGACGTGAAGATGACCGTGCCGGCCGGATGGATGGTGGGCGCGACGGGCAAGGAAATCGAAAAGAAAGACAACGGGGACGGCACCACCACGCATCGCTTCTACCAGGAGGATGTACACGATTTTGCCTGGGTCACCACCCCGCATTTTCACGAGTACCATTCCACCTTCGATGAGCCCGGTCTGCCTCAGGTGGACATCCGGTTGCTCCTCATGCCGGACCATCTGGGCAAACGGGAGCGCTACTTCGCCGCGGCCAAGGCTGCGCTGAAATACTACGGCACCTGGTGGGGCCCTTATCCCTACGACCATATCACCGTCGTGGACCCCGCCTACCGCTCGGGTTCAGGCGGCATGGAATATCCCACGCTGTTCACCGGTGGCACGCGCTGGCTTTCTCCGCCCGCGTTCCGCTCCCCGGAAGGTGTGACGGTGCACGAAGCCGGTCACCAATTCTGGTACGGTATCATCGCCAACAACGAGTTCGAGCACGCGTGGCTGGACGAAGGGTTCAACACCTATTCCACCACCCGCACGCTGGAGCAAGCCTTCCCCAACCCGGTGTTGACCCGGCGCTACTTCGAGGGTTTTATCCCGGTGGTGTTTGGCAGCGTTCCGTTGGCCGAACGCACCGCAACCGCAGCACGCTACGACGGCTTTCGCTCCGACCTGAAGCTGGACCGGATGTCCACGCCTTCCTGGCAGTACGGCCCCGGCGCGTACGGGCTCAATTCCTATAACAAACCGGCCATGATGCTCCGCACATTGGAGAATTACCTGGGTTGGGAGACCTTCCAGAAGGCGATGTCCACCTACTTCGCGCGCTGGAAATTTCGCCATCCGAAACCACAAGATTTCTTCGACGTGGTCAACGAGGTCAGCGGCCAGGACCTGTCGTGGTACTTCGAGCAGACCTACAACAGCTCCAACATGTTCGACTACGCGGTGGGGCGGGTGGCCTCGAGACGCGTGGCCCCGCCGAGAGGTTACGTGGAAAAAGACGGCGAGTTGGTGTTTCAGAAAGGTGGGCCTGGATCGGGTGGTGATGGTTCTTCGCCTGCCTATCGCTCCACGGTGTTCGTGCGCCGTTGGGGGGAGGCCGTTTTTCCCATCGATGTGAAGGTGACGTTCAGCGACGGGGAGGAGGTGCTGGAATCCTGGGACGGTAGAGATCGCTGGGTGCGTTTCGACTACACCCGCGACGCGAAAGTGCAGAAGGTGGAAGTCGACCCCGAGCACAAGCTGGTGCTGGACGTCAATCCGGTCAACAACTCCTGGGTGCGCAAATCAAAAGCGAAGATCGCCGCGACCAAGTGGGCTTCCAAATGGATGCTCTGGCTGCAGAACCTGATGGAATTCTTTGCTTTTCTTTCATGAACGAGAAAGGTTCTGAAATCTCATCTCAAGCTCCGAGCCGGGCCGCACAGGCCGCTCGGACAATCGGTTTGCACACCGTGTGTTTGACTTGTCAGGAGAGGGAAAAATGAAGATCATCGAAAGTTTTCGACAGGGATTCAAAAGGGTAAACCAGGCCAGGCGTTTCATCTTTGTCATTTACGCTGCCAGTCTCTTGTTGGCTCTGGTGCTCGGCGGTTCTATGATGCTCACGCTGCAGCGTTCCATCGGGAACAGCGCAGCGGGAGAGCGGCTTCTGGAGCGCTTCGATCCGGCGTGGTACCAGAATTTTTCGGCGCAGGCGCAAGGATTGGCCCGGACATTCACGCCCAGTGTGGTGGGAATCGGCGCGGTGTTCAACGGACTGGACGCGTTCCTGCGCGGGGACGTTCTCAAGAGCGCGGTGGCGGTGACGACCGTCGGTCTTCTTTATCTACTTCTTTGGACCTTCTTTTCCGGAGGGCTCGTTTCGCTCTACGCCGCCGAAGGGAAGCAACCGTCGTTCTTCCAGGAAGCCGCCCGCTTCTTTCCGCGATTCCTGGTGCTGGGCATCATGGCAGGCGTACTTTACGTGCTGTTGTTCAAGTTTCTGTTCGGTTGGATGAGCAAGGCAGTGGAGGAGCTCACCCGCGAGACCATCGATGAACGCGTGCATTTCGCCTACACCGTGGTCAAGTACGTGCTTTTTTGGAGCCTCGTTCTGAGCGTGAATATCGTGTTCGACTACAGCAAGATTTTCACCGTTCTGCGCGACCACCGCAACGCGCTGAGCGCACCGCTCAAGGCCCTGAAGATCGTCTTCGGCCGCTTCGGCAGGACCTACGGTCTGTACCTGACCCTGGGCGCGACCTGGGTGGTGCTCATGCTGCTCTACTGGCTGGTGGTACCGGGGGCAGGTCAATCCCGCTGGCTCACCATCGCGGCTGCGTTTTTGCTGGGACAGCTCTATGTGCTGGGCCGCATCTGGATGCGGGGTTGGTTCTATGCCAGTCAGACGGTGCTGTGTGACGCGCTGGCCGGGCAAGAAAAGCTGGAAAGCGCCGCGGAGTAAGAATAGAACGCGGATTCAACGGATTTCACGAATGCGAATGGATTGGTCTGACCGGACCTGCTTGAGGCCGTGACTCTCAAGCGAATGGTTCGTGAACATTGATTCTGGGATAGAAACACAACCGCGTGCTTCGGTCGGCCCGCGAAAACCTGGGTTCCATTCATTTGCGGCTCCAGCCGGTCAGGAAAAACCGATGAAACCTGTTCAAATCCGTCGGATCCGCGTTTTCTCATTCACTTCCGGCTCCCTCTGTTTCCTCTTTCACGATCCTGCCATCCAGCAAATGAATAATCCGCCGGCTGTACGCCGCGTTCTTTTCGGAGTGGGTCACCTGCACAATGGTGGTGCCCTCCCGATTCAGCTCTGCAAACAACGTCATGATCTCCTCGCCCTGCTGGGAATTCAGATTGCCGGTGGGTTCGTCCGCAAGAATGAGTTTGGGGCGGATGATCAGGGCACGAGCGATGGCTACCAGTTGCTGCTGTCCTCCGGAAAGCTGCTGTGGAAACAGGTCTTTCTTGGCCACGATCTGAAACCGGTCCAGCATCTCGGCAACACGTCCCTTGCGTTCTGAGGCCTTGACCTTCTGGTACAAAAGCGGCATCTCCAGGTTTTCATAAACGGTCAATTCATCGATGAGGTGGTAACTCTGGAACACAAAGCCGATGTAGTTGCGATGAAATTCGGTACGGGCTTTTTCCTTTAATTCGTGCACCGGTTCCTGCAGAAAAAAGTATTTGCCTTCCGAGGGTTCATCCAGCATTCCCAGGATATGAAGCAAGGTGGACTTCCCGGCTCCGGAAGGGCCCATGATGGTGACGAACTCCCCCTCTCGGACCCGCAGGTTGATATCGCGCAAGACGTAGGTTTTGAGAAATTTGTTGGAGTAGTACTTGACCACATGGTGTAATTCGATCATCGCGTTCTCCTAAACTAGATGAATTGTGGCAGCCAAACTTGTGTTGGTGTTGTTTGTTGCGCAAGGAGGTTTGGAGTCTAAAAGTACCATAAATATCTTGATTGATCCATCCCATTTTTCTATATTTTTGGAAAGAGAAATTCCAAAAAGGCCGCAAAAATGGAATCGTATATTCCCGTAGAGCCCCTTAGATTTTCCTTCCAATCTGTTGCATCGGCCCGACCCGCGTTCCTTCATTCATATCTCAATGCGTCCACCGGATTGGCCA
>CAYQOI010000233.1:0-4130 GCA_964419085.1 uncultured Cytophagia bacterium
CGGCAAGTTCTCGCGCAAGGTCAGACTCCCGGTAGAAGTGGAGAACGAGCCGGTGGAGACCGCGTTTCGAAACGGGATGCTGACCATCAAATTGCCCAAGGCGAAGCGCACGAGACCGCGCGAAATCAAAATCTCGTAGGCGGGCGGGGGCAAAACCCGGCCCGTCCCGACGCGTGATGGCCAAGATCAAGCCGTTCGAAAAGTACGTCTCCGATTACGAAGCCTGGTTCGAGCGACACCGCTTCGTCTACCTTTCGGAGTTGGAAGCCGTTCGGCATTTCATCCCCGCAGGGAAGGAAGGCATCGAGATCGGAATCGGAACCGGCAGATTCGCCGCGCCGCTGGGCATCAAGCGAGGCGTGGACCCGTCGAAGACGATGGGAAAGATTGCCGCCCGCCGCGGGCTGGAAGTGATTGCCGGCACGGCTGAGGCCTTGCCGTTCCAAGCCGAGTGTTTCGATTTCGCCCTGATGGTCACGACGGTGTGCTTCGTGGACGACTTGCTGCAGGCCTTTCACGAAGCCAAGCGGGTCCTCAGGCCCGGGGGCGTTTTGGTCCTGGACCTGGTGGACAGCGCCAGCAGCCTCGGCAGGCTGTACAACGCATTCAAACAAAAAAACAAATTCTACCGCGTCGCCACATTCTACTCCGTGGGCGAGATCATCGCCTTCTTGCACAAATCCGGCTTTATCGATGTTCAGCTCATCCAGACCGTCTTCGGTCCCCTGGACGCCATCGGCGAGGTTCAGCCATTCAAGCCCGGTCACGGCGAAGGAGGATTCGTGGCCGTCCGGGCAAGCAAGCCTGAACGCCGGCCGGGCTGAGCCACTGCGTTCCGCCTCGTCCCGGGCCATCGCGAAAGCCTGTGCCCGCGGAAGTCCCGCTTCTCAGAAATCGGAATCGCCAGCCTCGGTTTCGCATTTCTGAGAACGGACGGACCACGCTAAGTGCTTTAACTGATTTAAAAACAATGTCGTTTTACAGCAGCGCAACTGGTATGGTAGTTGCTTTTCTCGTTTGTTGTAGCCGACCGTGGTGCAAAGGCCGGCTTCCAAAGCAGGTGTCATCTTTGCCGCTCGTTTCAAAAGAATGCGTAAACAATCCACGACTTTTCCGGCCGCCCGAAAGCGCCGGCGGGCCGAACTCGACGTCGCGCGACATGGTCGGGAAAACGATTAATCCGTAAACAGGGAGCGATTCTGCCATGATCGAAGTCCGAGGACACGCGAGAGGAGGTCAGGGCATGGTGACCGCGTTCGAGATTCTCGCGAAAATCTTTGGCCACAACGGCGAATTTCGGGTCCAAGCCTTCCCCGCGTTCGGCGTGGAACGCACCGGCGCGCCCATCCAGGCGTTTCTCAGAGTTGCCAAACACGAGATTCTCAACCGGAGCAACGTCTACCATCCCGACCTGATCGTGGTGTTCGACGAAACGCTCATCGAGCAGGTGCCTGTTTTCGACGGGTTGCGGGAAGACGGCGCCATTCTGCTGAACACCGAACGCGACCCGGCAGAATTCGCGCAGGCGACCAAGAATGTCTACACCGTGGCAGCGACCCAGATCTCTATCGATAAAGGGCTGGGGACCAAATCGCTTCCCATCGTCAACGCCGCGATGCTCGGCGCGATGGTCAGAATATTGGCCGCGGACATCGACCTGGCGGCCAGGATCATCAGCGAAAACGTTCCCGCAAAACCCGAGGCCAATGCCCAGGCAGCTCGACTCGCATACGAGAGCATCCGGCATGGCGAAGAAACAGAAAACATTTTGCCCGTGCGGCTGGTGGAGGAACGACCCGCTGCCTCTCCGGACCAGCGACCGTCGCCGCCGGAGCACAACGGGAACCGCGAGGCGTGGAAAGAACAGGATTTCCCCACGACCCCGGCGTGGGACAAACCCATGTCACTGAACAAGACCGGCAACTGGCGCGCGGTGCGACCCGAATATCAAACCCGGCCCGCGCCGTGCATGACCAACTGCCCTGCCGGCACCGACGTGCGGGAATTCGTCAAACTCACCTCGGAGGGCAAGTTTCGCCAGGCCTTCGAGACGATTTACCGGCACAATCCGTTTGCCGCCACCTGCGGCCGCGTCTGTCCCCATTTCTGCCAGCAGAACTGCAACCGCCTGGAACTGGATGACGCACTCAACATCGGGGCCATCGAACGGTTCGTGGGAGACTTCGCGGCGGACTTCCCCGTCCACCCGGCTCCCCTCCGCTATGAGGAAAAGATCGCGGTGATCGGCTCTGGTCCGGCAGGACTCACCGCAGCCTTGCGGTTGCGCCAGCAAGGCTACGAAACCACCGTGTTCGAGGCTCTGCCCTACGCGGGCGGCATGATGCGCACCGGCATCCCGGAGTTCCGATTGCCCCACACCGTGCTGGACCGCGAGATCGAGCGCATCGAACGCGAAGGGGTGGAAATCCGCCTCAACTCTCGCGTCACGGTCCAGGAGCTCGAATCCGGCTACGCTGCGATCGTGGTCGCGGCGGGCTCCCATCTGGGCACCAGAATGCAGATTCCCAACGAAGAGCTGGCCCTGGGCGGCCTGACCTTTCTGCACGACTTCAAGCTCAACGGAGAGGCGCACGGTATTCGGGAAGGAGACGACGTCGCGGTCATCGGCGGGGGGAACACAGCCATCGATGTGGCGCGCACGGTGCTCAGATTGGGCGCCAAACCCACCATCTACTACCGCCGCACCCGAAACGAAATGCCGGCCATTCACCACGAGGTGGAAGAAGCAGAGAAAGAGGGCGTCAGAATCGAATTCTTGTGCGCGCCGACCGGCCTCAGCAAGCGGGCCGATGGCCGGCTGGCGGCCACGATGGTGCGCATGAAACTCGGCAAACCCGACGCCTCCGGCCGTCGCCGGCCCATCCCGGTCCCCGGCTCTGAAACGGAGTTGGTGGTGGACAAAATGATTATGGCCGTGGGTCAGACCTACGACCCCTTCGCCTTCAAAGGAAAGCGGGTGGAGCCGCGCCAGGGCCGGGTGGAGTTTCCCGCGAACGTTCCGGTCTTCTGCAGCGGCGACATGGCCTGGGGCGGCACCGTGACGGAGGCCATCGGCAGCGGGAACAACGTCGCCCGGGAGGTGCACGCGACGCTGCGCCAGGAAGCGTTCACGCCACCGGCCGAGACCCAGAACGTGGTGGGGCCGCAGGACATCAATTTCGCCTACTACCTGCCGACCCCCGGCCACCCCAATCGGCTGCACGTGAGCCCGCGCCTCGCCGGAGATTTCAGCGAAGTCGTGCAGGGACTCAGCGAAACCGAGGTCGTGGAGGAGGCGCGGCGGTGCCTGCACTGCGGCGAATGCTTCACCTGCGGCAACTGCTACAACTACTGTCCCGATGCAGCCATCCACATCGACGAAAACAACCGTCTGCGAATCGACTACGCCTACTGCAAGGGATGCGGCATCTGTTTTACGGAGTGTCCCTGCTCGGCAATTCGCTTAACAATGGAAGAGGTGGTCTATGAGTGAAACAAACGCGGCGGCCGCGACCGCACAGAAGCGGAAGAGAGCAAAAGGCTCGGGCCGAACCTCACCACGAGCCCGCGCCGCGAGCGCCGGATTCGCGCATCACACGCAGAAAATCATGAAGGGTAACCACGCGGCCGCGGAAGGCGCCAAACTGTGCCGCGCCGGATTCATCCCCGCGTATCCCATCACCCCGCAAACCACGATTGTGGAAGAGCTCGCCGCGAAGGTGGCCAGGGGAGAAATGGACGCGGTGTTCAAAAATATGGATAGCGAGCATTCCGTGTTCGCCGCGGCCATGGGCGCCGCCCTGGCGGGAGAACGGGTGTTTACCGCGACCAGCGGCCAGGGCCTCTTCTACGCACACGAAGTCTTGCACGCGATCGCGCACTACCGCCTGCCGGTGGTCGCGTGCAACGTGGGACGCCCGTCGATTCCGTGGAACATCTGGTCGGACCAGACCGATTCCATCTCACAGCGAGACACCGGATGGGTGCAGTACTACGGCGAGAGCGCCCAGGAAGTCCTGGACGGCATCATTCAGGCGTACAAATTGGCCGAGGAACTCGACCTGCCCGTGCTCATGGTGATGGACGCCTTCTACCAGAGCCACACCAGCGAAAACATCTGGGTCCCGGAC
>CAYQOI010000233.1:4140-4419 GCA_964419085.1 uncultured Cytophagia bacterium
AAGCTGGTGGATGACTTCCTGCCTCCACGTCCGCAAAAGGGCGTCGAGATCGACCTGGCCCACCCGCGGGCGTACGGGGGGCTGGTGCCGCCGCAGCACTACGAAGATTTCAACCACGCCTACTGGCGGGACATCAACCAGGTGGAAGCGCTGACCGACCAGATCGGCGAGGAGTTCGGCCGGCGCTTCGGCCGCACCTACGGCGCGGTGGAGGCCGTCAACCTGCACGCCAAAACCAAGCTGCTGCTCGTGAGCCTGGCGTTGCGGCTCGTGCAGGGG
>CAYQOI010000233.1:4429-6113 GCA_964419085.1 uncultured Cytophagia bacterium
TCACCACCACGGTCCGTGGGGTCATCCGCTCCCACCCGGAGGTGGGGTTGCTGAAGATCCGCCTGTTCAAGCCGTTTCCGCGCAACGCGATTCTGCGGGAACTGGAGAAGCGAGGGGTGAACAGCCGGATCTGTAAAATCATCACCATCGACCGCAATTTTCTGGGCGACCGGGAAGGCGCGCTGATGCAGGAGATGAAACGCGCACTGCACGGCACGGGCTTTCAGGTGGCGGGGGTTTACGCCGGCCTGGGCGGCCGTGACGTGCCCCCGGCGACGATCGAGAAAATCATCGCCCTGGGTGCAAAGGAAATGGATGAGGTCACCTGGATCGACCATGTTTGACGGGAACCGGGTCACCGAGTCCGCAATTCAGCAAAACGGAGAATCGAAGAGATGAGCACGATGGTCACCGACACGCATTTCTTGATCGATGAAGAACAGGTCTACTCCGGCGCGTTGAGCTGCCGCGGCTGCGGCTGGTCGCTGATGGTCCGGCACATCGCCAGCGTGATGGGCCCGGAAACCGTCTACGTGGTGCCGGCCTGCTGCTTCTCCATCATCGCGGGACCCTACCCCATGAACGAACTCAAGGCTAACGTGGTGCACACCGTGTTCGCCGCGGCGCCGGCCACGGCCACAGGCATCCGGGCGGCGCTGGATCGAAAGGGCCAGACCGCAGCGCATGTGGTGGTGCTCGCCGGCGACGGCGGCACCTTCGACATCGGGCTGCAATCCCTTTCCGGCGCGGCGGCCCGGGGCGAGAACATGCTCTACATCTGCAACAACAACGGCGCGTACATGAACACCGGCATCCAAACCAGCACCGCGACGCCGTATGGGGCCGTGACCACCACGGATCCCAAACCGGGCTACAAGCAGACCTGGCCCAAAGACCTCGTGGCCATCGTCGCCGCGCACAACGTGCCCTACACCGCGACGGCCTCCCTCGCGTTTATCGAAGACTTCCGTGCAAAGCTGCTCAAGGCCAGGGAGACGCGGGGGTTCCGGCTCATCATGGTGGACGGGCCGTGTCCACCGGGGCACAAAACCGACCCGGCACAATCCATCGCCATCAGCCGGCTGGCGGTGGAGACCAACCTCTTTCCCCTTTACGAGGTGGAACAGGGCCAGTACCGCATCAACTACTTCCCGCAAACCAAACTGCCCGTGGAACGGTGCCTGAAACTGCAGGGTCGGTTCAGCCATCTGTTCAAAAACGGGTCCACCGATGCCGTGCGGGAGATTCAGGCCCGCACCGACCAGAACTGGGAGCGGCTGCAGCGCAAAGCCCAAACCCAGCCCGCGGGCTGACGCCCGCAAGACGCCTGCTGCCTCGCTCTCAACAAAAACGCGCGGAATCCTTCCCGGGCCGTGCTCCACTCCCGCCCTTCCGGCTCCGGCTCACAAAATAGCTTTTCGGTGGGAGCTTAACCGGCTTGCCTTATTCTCGCAGAGACGCAGTGATCGCTGAGAAAAGATGGTGATTTCCTGCTAAAACAGTAAACTGTGTACCCTGCGTCCCAGCGAGATAACACTCTTGAAGAAACCGGGCATGAACGAACCAATCTAACCTAATCGGCTGTCATTCAGGAGGAATCTTTTCAGCAAAACACCGGACCTAAACAGCAGACAAGACTCCTCCTGAGTGACAGACAGGCCCGCAGGAATCGACCGCAAATACT
>CAYQOI010000234.1:0-6092 GCA_964419085.1 uncultured Cytophagia bacterium
GTAATAAGAAGTTGGAGAGAGATGCTTGTCATTTGGTGTGAAACAAATAACAACATGTATGGCTGACAGCGCCTTGGGGAAGAGCGGTCTTTTGTGGAATGATAGGTTATCCGATGAATCTTTCAGGCTCCATTTCAAATTTTTGCAAACACCCCGCGCAACAAAAATAAAAAGGGCTGCCCTGATGCTCGGTTTTGTATCTGGCCTTGTCGATCTTTACCGTCATGCCGCAAATGGGATCGATCGCTTCGTTTGTGTCGGGGACGCTGTCCTCTTCTTCCGCTTTTTCGTCGCATCTTTTCTGCCGGCGCAACTGGACGATTTCGGCCAAGATGCTCAACGCGATTTCATCCGGCGTTTTCGCTCCGATGTCCAATCCCGCCGGAGACTTGACGCGTTGCCAATCGTCCTCCGTCACGCCTTTTGTTTTCAGGTAATCGAAGATGGCCGCCGCTCTTTTTTTACTGGCAATGAGACCGATGTATTTGGCTTGCGTTTGCAGTGCCTTTTCCAGCGCATCCTCGTCGTAACGACCGTGGGTGGCCACAATAATGTAGGTATTTGCCCCGGACTGCAGTTTTCCGAGATCCACTTCCGATTCAAATTGCGCGCCCGCCGGAAAATCGGTTTTGTCCAGCTCAGGGTCTGCAACGACAATCTGGAAGTTCATGACCTGCCCCAGTTGTGCCAGAGCTTGCAAGTCAGGCGAGTTGCCGATGAGAACAAGCTTCGGCTTCGGTAGTACCGGCTCGATGAAAATTTCCATGGTCCCTCCGCTGTAGCAAGTCATTTCGAAATTGCGCACGCCCTCGTTCCGGCCATAGGCCGAGGCTTCGCCAGCCCCGATCTTCAGCAGCTTCGGCTGTCCGTCTCTCAACGCTTTGTGGGCTTCCCGGATGACGATGGGCTGTGCGCAACTGCCCCCGATCCAGCCCTGCAGCGTGCCATCTGCGAAAACGATGGCCTTGTCGCCCGGTTTAGCCGAAGTGGGCTTTTCGCAGCTAACCACCGTGGCCAGGACGAATGGTCGCGCTTCAGCCTTCAGTTTTGAATACAAGTCGTCCAAGATTCTTGTTCTCGGCTAAAGAGTCTGTCTCATACAAATAGATTGCGTTTTTGTCGAAAAGGCCATCTACCCCCGCTCCTGAATCTCTTCCTTGAAGCCGCGCCATAATGATAGCACGCCATTACTCCGGTACGCCATTATCTTTCCCACCACGCGGCCAACTCACTACCGCATCACTGCGTTTACTCCACCACGCCCTTTTCATGCAGAATCTTCCAGACCTTGTACGGCGTGATCGGGATGTCGATGTGCCGGACGCCCAGATGCGATAACGCATCCACCACCGCGTTGACGATGGCGGGCGGCGCGCCGACAGTCGCCGATTCCCCAACGCCTTTGGCGCCCAATGGATGGTGCGGGGAAGGCGTACACGTTTTATCCGTTTCCCATTTCGGCGTTTCCATGGCGGTGGGCAGCAAGTAGTCCATAAAGCTGCCAGTCAGGCAATTCCCCTGCTCGTCGTAAACGATTTCCTCAAACAAGGCCGGCGCCATGCCCTGCGTGAGTCCGCCGTGGATTTGACCGTCGACGATCATGGGATTGATGATATTACCGCAGTCGTCTACAGCCACGAAGCGACGAATATGCACCTCCCCTGTTTCTTTGTCGATGTCCACCACACAGATGTAGCTGCCGAACGGAAATGTCAGGTTCGGGGGATCGTAATAAGAGACCGCCTCCAACCCGGCCTCCATGCCTTTGGGATGATTGGTATACGCTGCAAAAGCCACGTCCTGTATGGTCTTGAATTGGTTGGGCGAACCTTTAACGTAGAACTTGCCGGCTTCAAATTCGATGTCGTCTTCGGACGCCTCCAGAAGATGCGCGGCCAGCTTTTTCGCCTTGTCGCGAATCTTACGCGAGGCCATAGCCATGGCGGCTCCGGCAGTGGGCGTGCTGCGACTGGCATACGTCCCCAACCCGTACGGGCAGGTATCCGTGTCGCCATGCTCAACAGTGACGTCGTCCACCGGGATGCCCAGCTCTTCGGCGATGATTTGCGCAAAGGTGGTTTCATGCCCCTGACCTTGTGTCTGCACGCCAATCCGAGCGATGACCTTACCGGTGGGGTGGATGCGAATTTCGGAACTGTCGAACATTTTCAACCCTAAAATGTCGAAGGTCTCGGACGGCCCGGCGCCGACGATTTCCGTGAAACTGGAGATGCCGATGCCCATCAACTCCCCTTTCTTGCGCTTTTCTGCTTGTTCCTTGCGCAGCTTGTCGTAACCGATTTTCTCCATGGCCAACTTCAAGGCAGCGGGATAATTGCCGCTGTCATACTCCCACCCCAGCGCGGATTTATACGGAAATGCCTCAGGGGGAATGAAGTTTTTCAGTCGTAATTTCGCCGGGTCTATCTGCAATTCCTGCGCAAAGACATCCACGATGCGCTCGATCGCGTGCACGGCTTCGGTGACCCGGAACGAGCAGCGATAAGCGATGCCGCCAGGGGGTTTGTTGGTGTAGGCTGCGTCCACTTCCGCGAAGGCGTGCTTCAAATCGTACGAGCCGGTGCAAATGGAAAACAGACCGGCAGGAAATTTCGAGGGATTGGCCGCGGCATCGGTGTAGCCGTGGTCCGCGATGGTCTTGATGCGCAAGGCGGTAATGGTTCCGTCTTTTTTGCCCGCCAATTCGGCTTTGATGCGGTAATCGCGAGCAAAGGAATCTGCCTGTAGATTTTCCGAGCGATCTTCGATCCATTTTACCGGTTTGCCGGTCAGGAAGGAAACCGCCACCGCGATGACGTAGCCCGGATAAACCGGAACCTTCCCGCCGAACCCGCCACCGATGTCCGGCGAAATCACCCGGATTCTATGCTCGGCCAGCCCCACATGCCCCGCCACCAACGCGAACACGGTGCGAATGGCATGCGGCGCCTGTGTCGTCATCCAGACGGTGAGTTTTTGGCTCACTTTATCGTAGCTGGCCACGCAGCCGCATGTTTCGATGGAAGAAACGTGGATGCGGGGCAGATAGATTTCCTGCTCGACTTTCACTTCAGCTTCATCAAAAGCTCTATCGGTAGCGGCTCGATCGCCGGCTTCCCAGTGAAAAATGTGATTGTCCTTCTTGTCAGCTTTGTCGGTGCGTAGCACCGGCGCTCCCGGTTTTAGCGCCTCACGCGGATCGACGATCGCCGGCAACGGTTCATAATCCACTTCGATCAAATCCAGGGCATCGGCTGCGGTGTAGCGGTCGGTGGCCACCACCGCGGCGACCTCCTGAGCATAGTACATGACTTTTTCCGTCGGCAAGACCATCTGGGTGTCGGACATGAGGGTCGGCATCCAGTGCAGATTGTACTGCTCCAGATCCTTCCCGGTAATGACCGCTGCGACGCCCGGAAGCGCCAGCGCTTTTTCCGCGTTGATGCTTTTGATCTTCGCGTGGGCATAGGGGCTGCGCAAAATGTCCATATACAACATGCCAGGCAGCTTGATGTCATCCACATAGGTGCCCTTTCCGCGGATAAATCGAGGATCTTCTTTGCGTTTGACGCTGCAACCCATTCCACCGATTTCTGGATTTCCCATTTTCTCAGCTCCTTGATTTCATTTTGTTCGCGGCATACTGGACGGACTTTACGATATTGACATAGCCGGTACATCGACATAGATTCCCGGAAATGGCTTCGCGAATGTCCGCTTCGCTGGGATCGGGATTTTTTTCGAGAAGCTCAGCCGCGGTCATCAGCATGCCGGGCGTACAATAGCCGCACTGCAAACCGTGCTCTTCCCAGAACCCCTCCTGCAGCGGATGCAACTCGCCATTTTGTTCCAGACCTTCAACCGTTTGAATCTCTCGGCCGTTGACCTGCACCGCAAAAATGGTACACGACTTCACCGCCCGCCCATCCAACAGCACCGTGCAGGCGCCGCAGTTGGTTGTGTCACAACCGATGTGGGTGCCGGTCAGGTTCAGGTCTTCGCGCAGGAAATGCACCAGGAGCAACCGGGGCTCGATTTCCGCGGAATGCGCTTCGCCGTTGACCTTCACGGTGATCGCTGTTTTGGCCATCTTACTTTCCTCCTTTCGCTCGTGCCAGCGCTTTGTGCAGCGCGCGCCGCGTTAATGTATTCACCAAAGACCGTTTGTACTCCGCAGGACCGCGCAAATCATCGGAGGGGTCGGACTCGTCAGCGGCCAATTTTCCGGCTTCTTTGATGGCGGCCTCATCCAGCTTTTTGCCCGTGAGATAATCCATCGCTTTTTGCGCTTTGATGGGCACGTTACCCACGTTCGTCAAGCCGATGCCAACCTGCGCACAGGTGTCACCGTCCTTCAGCGTCAACTGCGCGGCCACTGCGGCGATGGCATAATCCCCAACTTTGCGCTCCAGTTTCAAGTAAGCCCCGCCGCTCTTTTTCGGGGGAGTGGGGATTTGAATCTCGGTTAAGATCTCCGCAGGTTGGAGCTGTGTGACCATCAAATCGACAAAGAATTCGTCTACGGGAATCGTGCGGATGCCGGTTGGCCCGGTGACAACAATTTGCGCGCCAAGCGCGATCATAGTGGCGGGGTGGTCGTTGGCCGGATCGCCATGAGCTAAGTTTCCGCCCACGGTAGCCATGTTCCGTACCAGAGGATCAGCGATCACTTTGGCTGTGTCGAGAATAATGGGATATTTTTTTGCGATGACCTCGGACGTTTCCAGGGTTGCTTCCTTGGTGAGCGCTCCGATCTTGAGCATGCCGTCCTCTTCTTTGATGTAGTCGAGGTCGTTGATTTGGCCGATATCGATGAGGTAGGCCGGCATCGCTAAACGGAGTTTCATCATCGGGATGAGGCTGTGACCGCCGGAAAGGATCTTTGCTTCGTCGCCGTATCTCGTCAACAACGCGTGCGCTTCGGCTAACGATTTCGGCGCGAAATATTCAAATGAACCGGGAATCATGAGCCACCTCTCTTTCCTGTGAAGATTAAATAAATAGAAAAGGATAGACTTCTTCTAAATGAGCAAAAATTCTTCGTTTCTTGAGAGGTGAAGTCGCGTGAAGCAATGAATCACTGGAGCAACTGAGTCGATGCACTTCAATCCTGGGCCGGCGTTAACCCATTCAATGGTCACCCATTTCTTCCATTCGACGTCACCGCTTTCGTTCGGCCAATTGCTTTTCCAAGGATTTAAAACCTTGATTGATCATCATTTTTGCCGCGGGAACCACCAGTCGTTGGCCGATGGCCGCGATCGGGCCACCAATTTGATTTTTAGCGGCGTAATGCAAAATCGTATCTGGGCCTTGTTCTTCCAGGCGAATGGCGACATCCCCGCGCAAAAATCCCCGCGCACCTTTGCCTTCGATGTTGAGCTTGAAGCTCTCGGGTGGTTTTTTGTCAAAAAGCTTAACCTTGGAACCGTACCTACCCTTAAACGCCGCGATGCCCAAACTCAATTGCGCTTCGTATTCATCCTCGCCTATCGCCTTCATGCTTTCGCAACCGGGAATGGTTTTGGCAATGACATCCGGGTCCATCAACATCTCCCAAACTTCCTGTCGCGGTGCGGAAAACGTATGCGTCCCTTCTAATAGCATAGGCCTCTACCTCGTTGGGTTTGATAGGATGATGGGCACTGTCCAGAAACTAACTTCGAAGGAAATGTGTCCGACTTGTAATTGACTTGTTTGAAAGCTTCTCACGGGGTGACGTAAACTATTTGTAACTTATACAAATCCAAGAAAAATGTCAAGTATTTATGAGCCCCACCCGCCAACCGGCCTCTTATGCAGCTTCCAAATCGGCGCAATCCGTTCCCTCGTCTCCCAACGCTATCCGGAAATCGAACGCTTAGCAAGCTTGACACGAGGCCCGCATCAGGTCTCGGTAAACTCAACGTATTCTTTCAAAACATTGAGACAAAAGCAGATCTCGCCCACTCCGACCCTCTGTAAACTCATAACAAAGTTACGCTACTCTTTACTCCGCGCGTTCCGCAAAAACTTCCACGACGCCGTCACGTCCAAGAACCAGACCCCAGGGAATGTCCCGGAACCTTTTCTCCCCTGCAGCGATTAAATAG
>CAYQOI010000235.1:0-6069 GCA_964419085.1 uncultured Cytophagia bacterium
CGCAATTGGAACGAAAAGTTCTCAAAGGCGGTGAAAACCAGTCGGTCGTTGTCCAGCCAATCCGGGTCAAACGCACCGGTGGTAAAGTTGGTGACCTTCTTCAGCTCGTCGTTAGCTTCGATGGCCGAGGGATAGGACAAGACCTCATCTTCCCGCCGAGCCTTCGCGCCGTTGAAGGCGCGGTGTTTCGTGGTGATGAGGGAGGCCTCGAACGCCTCGGTCAGCGTAGGGGTTTGCGGCGGATTGTTTTTGATGACCCAGATGTTGAACGCGCCGTCGCGATCGGAGGAAAAGGCCAGACGCTGGCCGTCCGGCGACCACGCGGGAGAATAATCGTTGTGATTTGTCCTGGTCAGATATTCGATGCTTCCATCTGCCAATCTGTAGATGAACAGATTGAGAAATCCGTCTTTGCCGTAGTACGACCGGTCTGAGCTGAACGCGATAGCCTTGCCGTCGGGTGACCAGGCGGGATCCCGGTCATCGTAAAAGTCGTTGGTCAGACGTTGGAGCTCGCCGGTCTCCACATTCACCACATACAGATCGCGCAGCCCTGCGTAGTCGATCCCGCTGAACGCGATCTTTTTGCCATCCGGAGACCAATTGGGCGAGGACAGCGCTACCAGGCCGTCGAAGTCAAACTTCTGCAGGATTCTTTTCTTTTCGATGTCATAAATGTAGAGAACGTCGCTGTCTCCGCTCTTCGATGTAAAGATCAGTCTCCCTCGGTTGTCCACATCGATCTTGCTGCGCAGCAGATGGAACGACTCAAACTCGGAGGTGCGTTCCCCTTTTACCACGACTTTGGTCTGGTCCTTGGTGGAACGTCCGCCCAGCGGCTTGACGTAAATGTTGGAATAGCCCACGCGATTCGACACAAACGCCACCCACTCTCTGCCGCCCTTGGTGAATGCCGCCGGCTTCGTGTTGATGCCCTTCTTCGTGATGGCCTTTGTGACCATGTGGGGGGCGTCATTTTTTTCCAGCAGCGGATAGTATTTTTTCTTCAGGTCGTAAATCCACTTCTCGTCGAATTCCTTGTAGTTGAGCCCGATGGTCAGTTTCATGACGTCTGAGAACCTGGGCTCTTTCCAGATATTTTCGATGAGCTGCAGCAGCTTTTCTTCGCCGAATGTATCGCTGATGTACCTGCAGATGGCCTGACCTTCTTTGTACATCAGGAAGCTGCCGAAAATGTACTCCATGTTAGTCAACGGGACCAGATGCCCGCTCAAGATCGCGTCTTTGATGATCATATCCGCCTGCGAGTCCCAACCGACCGACCAGTATTCGGCGATGCCCTCGGTAAACCAGAGGGGCATCCCGGGGTAGGTGGTTTTCCGGTGGTCCTTGAGCACTCGGTTCATCTTGCTCCGGGTGAACACGTGCACCAGCTCGTGATTGATCACGTGTTTGAAACCGTGGATCGAGCCATTCGAGGGCAGGACCACGCGACCTTTGATGAACTCGAAAAAGCCCCCCACGCCTTCCGGGATCATGCCCGAAACCGTGTTTGTCTGCTGGAAATGTGAATGGCTGGAATACAAGATCAGCGGGATGCGGCGGGTCACGTTGTGATTCAGCTTACTTTCCAACCGGGCGTACGCTTCCTCGGCAAGCGCCGCACCCACTTCGGCCAACTCCCGCATCTGGGGATAGAAATAGACGTCGAAATGGGTCGTCCGCATGATCTTCCAGTCGAATTTGTCGTACTGGATTTTGTTCCTACCAAAGTAGTACTGCGCCTGCAGAGTCGTATTCGTAACGGCAACAGACAGAATTGAAATCGCGGCGACGCTCAGGAGCTTTGCTCTCATTTCTTCACCTACAACTTTGATGCATTCTCACCAGCACGCTACCCGTTATCATCATTCTGGATAGTTACTTACACTTCGGCAGGGAATGATTCGAACTTTTGTAGAAGTGTACAGCACTGCATAACTCACTGTGGCATGTCGTTATCTATTCTTACAACCCGGCTGGGGTGATTATTCCATCAGGTCGATCTGGAAAGACGTCAGAGGAAGCAGATGATCTGAGGAACCGAATGAAAACAATTTAACAAAATATCCCGGCCGATCAAGTTAATTTTTGATCGCATTTCCCGATAAATAATCAGATATAGTGGCGTTGTGCAAAATACATACCCGTTTTTCCCGTCGCGCCGTTTGAATTCGGCGTGACAAATGCCGCGCAGCCCTGACTCTTCGCTCCGATTCTGCAAAACGTCGAGCCGTTACAATGGACGAATTGAAATCGGTAAACCAGCAACTTCGCAAGAAGGTCTATGAACTGCAAAACCTGGTGGAGATCTCCTTCCAACTCAACTCCATGTTGGATGAACAGCAGATCATGCACAACTATTCGCGCAACGTCTTCGGCATGCTCGGCTCGCGCAGCCTGGTGATTCTATCATCTACTTCTCCTTACGCCAAAACCTTCGTTCCGGTTTACTTTCGCGGATTAGAAAAGGCACAAGCAAAGACCCTCGGCATCAGGAAGTCGGAGCCGCTTGTCCGGGGCTTTAAGCGCAAGCCCGAAACGCGGCAGGTAAGGGGCCTCGACACCGCTGAGGTGGCCGACGACTACCTGAAAGCGCTCAAGCGCGCCGGTATCAGCGTCATCGCTCCCATCGCACACCGCCAGGCGTTGCTCGGTTTGGTGCTGCTGGGCAAGAAGCACAACGCCGGACGCTACTCCCGCAGCGAGCGCGAGTTGTTCTCCTTGTTGACAAACCTGTTCGCGGTGGCCTTTGCCAACGCCCGCCTCTACGGTCAGATGGAGCGAATGTCGTTGACCGACCCGCTCACCGGCCTGTTCAACCGCCGCTATTTCGAGAACTATCTGCACAGCGAAGTAGCGCGGGCCAAGCGGTTCAACCATCCCATTTCCCTGGTGATGCTCGATGTCGACCATTTCAAGCATTTCAACGATCAACTGGGTCACACCAACGGAGACCAACTCCTCAAGGAGTTAGCCGATTTGCTCACCCGCACCGTCCGCTGCTCGGATGTGGTGGCGCGCTACGGTGGCGAAGAGTTTTGCGTCATCCTTCCGGAGATCAGCACAGAAGGTGCGGTGAGCTTTTCAGAGCGTCTGCGCCACGCCGTCTACCAGCATCCGTTCGACAAGCGGGAAGTGCAACCCGAGGGACACGTCACCATCAGTCTCGGCGCCGCCACCTTCCCGTCGGATGCACAGGTGACGAACGAGCTGGTGGAAAAGGCGGATTTTGCGCTTTACCGGGCAAAAAATCGAGGCCGCAATCAGGTGGCCGTGTACAGCAACGATGCGCGACTGAACCTCCCACTTCAAATCCAAGGACGGTGACAAAATGAAGAAAAAGCTCGGACTGTTGACTCTCTTTCTTCTCATCTCGTTTGGCTACATTTCCAATGAAGCGCGGGTGCCGGACCTCCTGGCCAATTCCCGCGACCTTTACGCCAAGATCAAGGTGCTCACCTCCATCCTGGAGACGGTGCAGCGGGTTTATGTGGAAGAGAAGGACCCGGACGAGCTTATCGAAGACGCCATCAAGGGCGTGCTGGCCAACCTGGATCCACACACCGTCTATCTGCCCGCGGACGATTTCAAGAACTGGAACCAGAGCTTTGAGGGCTACTCCGGCATCGGGATCAGCTTCGAGATTCTGGACGGGGAGATCACGGTGATGTCTGTGGTGCACGGAAGTCCGGCAGACAAAGTGGGGATCAGGGCGGGGGACAAGATCGTGGCGGTGGACGGTCAGCGCATGATCGGTGTCAAACGGGAGAACGCCGCGGCCAGCCTGCACGGACCGGTCGGCCTACCAGTAGCGTTGAAGGTGGTGAGCGACAGATGGCGGAAGCCGCGTGAATTCCAGCTCGTCCGCGAACGCATCAGCCTCGAGAGCGTGCCGTACGCGATGATGCTGCAGCACCAGATCGGATACATCAAGATCGACCGCTTCACCTCGACCACCTCACGAGAGTTGGAACGCGCACTGAAACGACTGGAACGACAACACATGGTGGGGCTGATCCTCGATTTGCGCGGAAACAGCGGCGGCTACCTCAACGCCGCGGTGGATGTCGCGGACAAATTCATTCCCGGCGGAAACAAGATCGTCACCACCCGAGGTCGCCTGGCTAGCTCGTATCGGGAGTACTTTGCCACCGATGAGGCAACGCATCCTTTGTACCCCCTGGTCGTCCTGCTGGACCACGGCGCAGCGAGTGCCTCGGAGATCGTGGCAGGCGCCATCCAGGACCTCGACCGCGGTCTCATCGTGGGGAAGACGAGCTTCGGAAAAGGCCTGGTACAAAGTCAGTACCGCTTCCACGACGGCTCCGCCCTCTTGATCACAACCGCGCGATACTACACGCCCAGCGGCCGGCCCATTCAGAGAGAATATCGCGACAAAACCAAAGACGAGTACTACCGGGACGCGTACGACGATAGCAAAATGCGTGGGAAAGAAGCTGAAAGAGGGAAAAAGTACAGAACGCTGTCGGGCCGAACCGTTTACGGCGGCGGCGGCATCACGCCGGACGTTTGGGTAGAGAATGACGAAAACATTCTGTCGCAAACTCTGAGGGAAATCTACTTTTCTGAAAAGCGATATTTCTATACCTTTGCGGAACGTCTGCTCAAAGCCAATCCGGCCATCAAAACGGATCAGCAACTCTTTCTCCGTGCATTCACCGTCTCCGATGAGTTGTATGAAAAATTTCTCGACTTCCTGCTGAAGGAACATCCGGGACTCAGCAGGGCAAAGCTGGAAATAGACAGGGCAGACATCAAGTTCTTGCTGAAACGAGAGCTGGCCTATCTGGCGTGGGGCACGGATGCGAGGTTCAGGGTTAACATCGAACGCGACAAGCAGCTTCGCGAGGCCATCAAACATCTGCCGATGGCGAATCAGTTGCTCACTGCGGTGAATTTTTGAACAAACGCGCAAGAGGTTTTCCAAAAAAATCGTTGACAATTGAAAAAAAGTTTCTTAATATTAATTCACTATAAACCAAGACTTATTCTTAAAAAAACGTTTGCTCCTCCTTAAGGCAAATCACGGCATTCAGTTGCAGGAATGGAAATGTATCGTAATTTTGTGCGTTTTTCCTTGATTTTTTAGGACAAGACTTTTATATTGGAACGACCCGAACAGTACTTTCTTCAAGCCTTAAGGAGGGATTCTCATGAAGAAATCACTGTTCGCCGTTGTCGTTCTGCTGTCAGTGTATGTCCTTTTCGCCTTCGCCTTTACATCTTTGGATAATCAAGGAAAGTTCACACAAATACTCAATGATGTCGGTTTAAGCAACGCAACTGTCGCCGCAGCGACGATCGGGTCACCGGGCTCCGATAGCGGTCTCAATTCGGACCTTATCGATCCCATACCGCCGCCGGAAAGAAAACCCCCGCCGCACGACCCCGATGTGCGGTAAACGTTGTAAGAACTCAAAACCGGTGCTGTTCGGGTCATGAAACTTTCAAAGCATTTCGACATTCATTTCAAGATCATCAACTACTGGCTTGGTTTCGTTTTATTTCTTATTATTATCTCGAATCTACCCCACCAACCAATCCCGACACTCTCATGGATGAACATCACTCTATACTTTCTTTTATTCTTACAAAGCTTTTATTTGGTCCGACAACACAAAAGCAATCGCTTTATCTTCCTCAATATATGCATTTTCTCCCTGTTGCAAGCTCTTGGCTTTGTCAACATTTTCATCGGTGAGAGCAACTTCATCCGGAGTGATTATCTGGCTTATTACATCTGGGAGTATCGCAAGATCCTCCTGAGTGTCTTTTTCGCGCTCAGCATTGTTTTTATCTGCATAAAATACCTATTCCGCAAACAGAGCACGTTGTTTCACTACGCATTGTCCATTGCGATGCTACTTCCGGTCTTTCTATGGCATTATCTGCCGTTTGTATTGGACAAAGAGTACATCCTCAGGGTCGAGAATATCGCTTTCTACAAGGCTATTTTGGGCTTTAATCTCTTCCCACTTGTTGTCCTTGTTTTCTACGGCATCCTTTTATATAAGTACGACCGTTCTCTCGGGGCCTACATCAACA
>CAYQOI010000236.1:0-4285 GCA_964419085.1 uncultured Cytophagia bacterium
ACAGGCCGCCCACTTGCTGAGACAAGAGGGCTGGCGTGATTCAGATGGCGACGGTTTGTTGGAGAAAGAGGGAAAGCCTTTTGTGTTTTCAATCAAGACCAACGCAGGCAACCAGCTGCGCCGGGACGTGGCGGTTATGATTCAGGCGCAGTTGCGCAAGGTCGGCGTGAAAGCTGCCATCGAAACAGTAGAGTGGAATCAGTTCATCGAACAGGTTTTCGACCGGAAGGATTTCGACGCGGTGATTCTGGCCTGGGATGCGGATTTCACCGTCGACCCTTCCCCGCTTTGGCATTCCAAGGCCATCGAGAATGGCTACAACTTTGTGTCTTACCACAATCCTCGCGTCGACTCGCTCCTGGAGGCTGGCCGCCACACCTCAGACCGCCACGCGGCAAAAGCGATTTGGGCGGAGTTCCAGAAAATCATCGTCGACGATGCCCCATACACGTTTCTTTTCATCCCGGACCAACTCGCGGGCATAAACAAAAGAGTGCGCGATGTGAAAATGGACGCGAGAGGGTTTTTGTCCAGCGTTTCAAGCTGGTGGATTCCACGTGAGCTGCGAAAAACAGAGGTCGCGAGAAGTCGATAGTTGCGGAGGATGAAAGTGACGTTTAAGATTCTGTATGTTGGGGATGACGCACCCGCGACGATGCTTTCCGGCATCGCTCAGGGCGCGTCGGACAGGACGGTCTATCGGGCAGGCTGCTGTGAAAAAGCACTGACCGTGGCGAGTCGAGAGAGGCCGGACCTCGTGGTCATCGATTTGGACCAAACAACGTGCAATCCGCTGTCTCTGGCCAGGGCGCTGGTGAGCAACAATTACGGCGCACGGATCATCGGTTTGACCGAAAATAAGCCCTTGAATATGACTGCCAAGGCCCTTAATATTGGCATTGAAGAGGTCATCAACACCAGAGAACAGCCCAAGAGACTCGGGGACACCATTTGCGAATTGACCAGGAACCGTACCGACATGAAAGACCGCGCAGCAAGCGCGCAACCGGCAACACCTCGCTTCGACTTCACCAACATCATCGGTGAAAGTCCAGAAATGCGACAAGTCCTTGAGATCGTCTCCAAGGTGATCAAACGAAAATGGGTGACAGTCTTGATCAGAGGGGAAACCGGGACCGGCAAGGAGCTCGTTGCTCAAGCCATCCACGACAACAGTTTTGCGCAAACGCAACCATTTGTTGAAATCAACTGCAACGTGTTGCCCGACAATCTTCTGGAATCCGAGCTTTTCGGGTACGAACGGGGCGCGTTCACAGGGGCCACGACCCAGAAGAAGGGGCTCTTCGAGTTGGCCGAAAACGGCACGCTCTTCCTGGATGAAATCGGGGAAATCTCCCCCGCAGTGCAGGTCAAATTGCTCAAGGCGCTTGAACAAAAACGCATCCGACATTTGGGTGGAACCGAAGACATCCGTGTGAACACTCGCATCATCGCAGCGACTAACCGCGACCTACAGAAAGCGATCCACGAGGGGGACTTTCGCAGCGACCTCTACTACCGCCTCAACGTGATTTCCGTCTACCTGCCTCCATTGCGGGAGCGGGGCGACGACGTCATTCTGCTCGCCCACCATTTTCTCGCCCACTACAAGACCGAATATGAAAGTCAAATCGACGGTTTTACCCCTGATGCGGAGGCTCTGTTGCGGAGCTACCCCTGGCCGGGAAACGTGCGGGAGCTCAACCACACCATCGAGCGGATTGTCTTGTTGAGTGAAGAGGACCGGGTGACGCGCGAGAGCCTGGAGGACGCAATCGAATCCAAAACGCCGCTTCAATTGGCTGAAGAAGAGCCGCGCTCCGGCAACGTCCGGATAGACATTCCGGTTGAGGGGCTCAGCTTGGATGAAATCGAAAAACTGGTCATCAAAACAGTTCTAAAAAAGATGAACTGGAACAAACGCAAGACCAGTCAGGCTCTGCGAATTCCCAGGACTCGTCTGGACCGAAAGATCGTGAAGTACGGTCTCAAACCCGAAGATCCCGATTGAACCCACTCTTCCCATTCAAGCTGACCTGCCGGGAAGACCGGGGCCCTTGCCCATCTTCCACCCTACCATTTCGGAACGACTCCGACTCATCACCATATTATGACACGCGTGGTAGCGTTTTTCGCTACATGCGACCTACATCGACTTACTGCGAGACAAAACAAACAATATCTTAACTTTTTATAAATCAACATGTAACGCCCGTCTTGGAAACGGGGTAAGATTTGGTATGTTCCTTGCAAGAGCAAGGGAAAGCTAAGGAAAACTCAAGACTAAGGAGGCAAAAATGGATACGAAAAAAGGCACGCGATATTTTCTGTTGGGTTCACTGCTGGCTTGCGCATTGCTATACTTTGCCGGATGTAGCGACACGAATACGCTGTCACCCACGGAAACCAGCGCACTCACTCCCACGACCCTTGCCAAAAAGGGCAAAGGCGGCGATGGGACAGATCCGGCAGCCGCTTCGGATTTGCTGATGGTCAGAAAGCGGGAAGAAAATGAAGATGGCGTCAGCAGTGCGGTAATCGGACCGGAAGGCGGCTTCCTGGTGCACGCGGCTCACCGTTTGGATGTATCCGCGGGCGCGTTGAGTGAGCCCATGGAACTTACCTTCTCTATGCCCGTCTCGGATACGCTTATGTTCGACCTGGGCCCTGACGGCACCCAATTCGACGGTCCCGTCAAACTCACCGTAAGTTGGGACCACGCGTTTACCAGTGGTCTAGACGAAACCCAGTTCAAAGTCGTGGTGTGGAATCCGACGACACAGGTCTGGGAATCCGTACCAACCAGCATCGACACTGAATTGAACCTGGCTACCGGCGATTTGTTGACGGGAAGCCTGAAACACTTTTCCCGATATGCCATTCGAAAATAAGAACCAATCCATCCTGGTTGTGCATTGAATCTCTGAGGAGGAGGGATTGCCGGACAAGCAAAAAAAGAAGAACCTACCCGCTGGCACAGCAGACTCGCAGTGGGCGCTTTTTCTGGAGTGGCTCAATCAGGCACGAGATAGCCACAAGGACCTGGACACACTCCTGGAGGAACTGCGTGAGCTAAACGTTGCGTTGCTGGATGAGAAAGAACAGAAATTGCGGGTAAGCTACTTCGAACGCACCGTCGAGCAACTGCTGCAACAGTGCTTTCCCAACCTCCCGGATGCGGATCGAATAAAGGTACAGCTTTGGAAAGGCAACGCGTACGAAACGTTTGGTGAGTGGGACAAAGCACTCGCAGCATACCAACAGGTCCTTGCTTCGGGGGGGAGCGGGGAGTTTGCAGCCCTAAAGTCTGAAGCCCTGGTTTGGATCGGTCATATTCAACTGATGCAGAGTCATGCCAGGGATGCCCTGAGGGCGTATGAACAGAGCCTGGAACTGGCAAAACAGTGCGGAGACAAAAAAGCAGAAGCCAACGCCTACCACGGTTTAGCGTATTATCACTTCGAACATGGAGAACTGGGCAAGGCCATCGCTCACTGGGAAAAAGCATTGGAAATCGCTGAAAAGTTGAATCAAACCGAACTCATCGCCAAGTTCACCACCAACCTCGGGGTGGCCGCGAATGTGCAGGGCAAATGGGAGAAGGCGCTGGCCTATTACGGCGAGAGTCTCTCACAGGTTGAAAGAATTAACGATTGGCGCGGGCTGGCGGAGACCTATCACAACATGGCCATGACGTACGCCGACGCGAATCGCTGGGCCGAGGCGGGTGCCTACTACGAGAAAAGCTACCGACTGGCCAAAAAAGCCGGGGATGTGCGACTGCAGGCCCTGGTGAAGCTCAACCGCGTCGAGCTCCACA
Source organism: uncultured Cytophagia bacterium (assembly GCA_964419085.1). Lineage (GTDB taxonomy): Bacteria > Zhuqueibacterota > Zhuqueibacteria > Oceanimicrobiales > Oceanimicrobiaceae > CAYQOI01. Next base: position 3,821 of record CAYQOI010000236.1, read on the forward strand.
TGGCCATCGGGGACAGTCGGGTGGCGGAGGCGCTGTGCAATCAGGCGTTGCGGGCTTTCGTGCAGCTTGACGACCACCTGGGCGAAGCAGACGCGTACAAGTTTCTTGGAATGGTAAATACCCAGAAACACGAGTGGAACGTGGCGAAGGCCCATTTCGAAAAGAGCATTCAGCTCACGCGCCGATTCAAGAACCCACTTTGTGAAGCTGAAGCGCACTTCGAATTTGGACGGATGTGGCGAAAAAAAGGACGGCCCAAATCGGCAGTGAAGCAATTCGAGAAAGCTCTGGCTCTATTCAAGCAGGTCAGCGCTGAAAAGGAAATCGCCAGGGTTAAACAGGAAATCGCAAGTCTGGGCTGACGGGGTTGAAGTTCAGCACCCCCGTTACAAAGGCATAAGGCTCAGACACGAAAGAAAGGGACCGTAGTCAAAGAATAAAAAGCGGTTGGTCACGCCGGTCAAA
>CAYQOI010000236.1:4295-5977 GCA_964419085.1 uncultured Cytophagia bacterium
CCGACCAGCCAAAATCTCAAAGAGATGCCCCGGTTGGTCCGGTTGGCCCACCGTACCAAGATCCGGGGACGCGAGCTGTGGCCGGGGCCCGTCGCGTTTTCCCCGTGTTTCAAGGTCTTTTTAAATATAGAAAAGCACGGGAAATCATGCAAGGGAAAACAGAAAGAGAAACGAAGAGAAGAACAGCATTGGATTTGAGGCTAGATGCACTGGTTTCGGAAGACTTATCACAAGTTAACAGGGGTGTTTTATGAGGGATGCCAGATTGCGCCGGTTCTGGGTCATTCAGGTAAAACCTTCTTGGTGTTTCCTTAGCGAAAATGACTGGACATCTGAGTCTGCGGGTGGCATCCCTCATAAGATTCAACAAACACGTTTAAACGGGGCTTTTCACCATGTGTAAAAATAGAATCCTGTTTTATTCTCACGATGCGTACGGCATGGGCAACATCCGACGCACCCTGGCTATCTGCGACAGGTTGACCCGAGAGGTCCCGGATCTGTCTGTTCTCATTCTCACGGGTTCGCCGGTCATCCATGCTCTGAGAATTCCCCGTAAAGTTGACTACATCAAGTTGCCGTGCCTGACACGGGACAAGCGCGAAACCTTCAGTCCGAAGTTCTGGAACATGAGTCTCAAAGAACTCATGCGCTTTCGCTCCGAGTTAATCCTTTCCTCCATCAAGAGCTTCTGTCCCAACATCGTCATCGTGGACAAGAAACCGCTGGGGATCAAGCGTGAATTCCTGCATGCGTTGCAGTACCTGAAGAACCAGCTCCCCGAGACCAGAATCATTCTGGGGTTGCGGGACATCCTGGATGAACCGGCCACAACAATCCCTATCTGGAAAACGCAAAGATACTATGACATTATCAAGCGTTACTATCACCACGTCTGGATCTATGGCTCGCCGAAAGTTTTCAACACGGTACAAGAGTACCAGATGCCCCAAGAAGTGGCGGAGAAGGCCGTCTTTACCGGTTATCTGGGCAGAACCCCGGGCAACGTGAGTCGTGCGCGGATCAGGTCTGAGCTGGGTGTAAACGGCAGCCTGCTGTCGCTGGTCATGGTTGGCGGCGGGGGCGACGGCTACCCCATCATGAAGGCCTATATGGACGGACTTCGCCGGAACGGTCACCTGTCGTCCACAGAGAGTTTGCTGGTCTGCGGTCCGGAGATGCCTCGAGACCAGCGCCGGGAGGTCGAGCACTTCTGCAGCAACGGGATCCCCGCGGCCTTCAAGGAGTTCAGCGACGAGATGGAGAACCTCCTGGCCGCGGCCGATGTCGTGGTCTCCATGGGTGGATACAATTCCATCTGCGAGATTCTGTCCTTTCGCAAGAAAGCGGTCATCGTTCCGCGGGTTTCACCCGTTAAGGAGCAGCTCATCCGCACCAAGCGCCTCGCGGAGCTCGGCCTGGTGAACATGCTCCACCCTGCCGAACTCACGCCGGAAAGTCTGATGAAAACCGTCGAACGTACCTCTTCTGCCCAGGGTCTGTGCGCGGATGTGGATCGCAGAATCGATCTGAATGGCTTGCAGCGCATCGTCGAGATGACGCAAGAAATGCTGATGGTTGCAGCATGAGGCGCCAGAGACAACACACCGCCCGGAAGCTCGGCTACCTCCTCAGCGGCTTCCCCCGGCTGTCGGAGACCTTTGTTTTGAATGAAATCCTTG
>CAYQOI010000237.1:0-5975 GCA_964419085.1 uncultured Cytophagia bacterium
GTCGGCGACCTGGTGGTGTAAGACTGCGTCGTGCAGGTGGTGGTCAAATTTCTCGCCTTCCGGCGCGAGGATCTCCACGTTGAACTTTTGCAGCAGCGCCTGCCACTTTTGTTCCACCGCCGCGATGCCTGCTAACAGCGTTTCCTCCTCCGCGGCGTCGCGGGCGTGGTGATTGAGGCGAGCAAAATCCTCATAGATGCTCAGCATCTCCAGCAGCAGGTTGTCCTCGGCCTGCCGCGCCACTGTGGCCTGCTCTGCTTCGGTGCGCTTCTTGTAATTGGCAAAATCTGCGGCCAGGCGTTTGTAGCGCTCTTCCCACTGCGACTCCTCCCGCGTGGGAGATTCTGTCGCGTGCGCCTGGTCGGGCGCCTCCCGTCCGTCGTTGATTTCGATTTCCACGTCTTGCTCCGCTTAGGTTAACGACTCGAGATTCGACGACGCTTTATGGTTCCCACAACTCTTCCACCCAGCGGTCGTACTGCTGGCGCAGCTTTTTCAATTTCAACGCCACCCCGAAGAAAAGCACCCCGCTGACCAGCAGAAACAACGCGATCAAGTAGGCCAGCAACTCCGGGAAGGCAAAGATCAGGATCGCGGAAAGCACCAGCGTCAATCCGATCAAGCCGTACAATCTCCAGGTACCGGCAATCGAGTCGGTGAAATTGTCGTAAAATACCGTGCTTCGAAACATCGTCTTTTCTCCCTCAGCTAATTTTGCACAAAAAAAGGCTCTTTGGTGCAAAGCGCCCGTCTTCTCAACCACTTGCCCCCAAAGAGCCTGCTTCATGGATGATTCGGGACGCAGGTGCGTCCTGCACCCACATCCCGGCCTCGCTGTACTCTGGCTTAACTCATTAGTCTGCTGCGCACGTCCTCAGTGAATCTCGATCTGACGGGCTTTTGCGTCTTCCTTTTTCTTGATCGTCACCGTCAGCACACCGTCCTTGTACTGAGCATCGATGGAGTTTTCATCCACGCTGCTCGGCAACATGAACGAACGGTGGAATTTGCCGTACATCCGCTGACGGACATGGTAGTTCTTGTCCTTGCTTTCTTCTTCCCGTTTCCGTTCGCCCTGCACCGAAAGGACATTGTTCTGGATGCTGACGTGGATGTCTTTCTTTTTCATTCCGGGCAGGTCCAACCGCAAGATGAATTCGTCGTCGGTTTCCTCGAAATCACCCAGCGGCTGCCACGGCATCCACTCGGTGTCGCTCAACTCAAAAAAGGACGGCGTTCTGAACAAAGTCGAAAGCGGTCTGCGCCAGAGTTCGTCGAAGAAGCGATCGAAATCGCTCCAGGTACGCTCCAGTGCAGAAGAACGACCTTCGGATTTCACCAGATCCATAAACAACACCTCCTTTTGTTTTAAGTCAAGCTTTTTTTGACTTTCGCCGGATACGCTAACAAACTGCGTGCCAAAAATGGGTATTTGCCGTAACCAATTTATAATAATTAACTTATCTCATCTTTTGCTGGTGGCTTTACTTTGCGTCATTTGGATAGGGTGCCTGTCAGTTTTGTGCCGAATCGGCAAAAATGGCACGATGCTGTGCGAAAAAATGGCAGCCAAGGCCGATTGCCCCAAATTATTTCGTCTTGACCCTTTGTGTAAAATTGCGTACTTTGCGACGTTTCGCAGAAAGCAAACCCGTGGACTTGCCAGGCAAGAAGACAAGGAGAGACAATGGAAAAAGCACGAGGCATCGTTTGGGACCTGAGCCACCTCTACCGCGCCGCGGATGATCCAAGGATCGCCGAAGACCTCGCTCGAGCGCAGGACTTGAGTCGGTCATTCAATCGCACCTATCATGGCAAAATCGTGTCGGACGATTGCAGCGCCGCGCTGCTGCTACAGGCTTTCCGGGACTATGAAACGTTGCTGGAGTGCGGCTACCGTCCCTATGCCATGGCAAATCTGCTCTTCAGCGCAGACGGGAAGTCCGACAAACACAAGGCACTGGTTGCACAGGTACAGGATGCCATGACCAGGTTGAGCAACGAGACCCTCTTTTTTGCCCTGGAAATCCAAAAAATTCCGGATGAGCGAATTTCCTCCTTTCTCGAAAACGGGGAGCTGTCGCCGTACCGCCATTACATCGAATCGCTGCGGCTGTTCACCCCTTACATGCTCTCGGAACGCGAAGAGCAGATCATCAACCGCAAGAACCTTTCCGGCAAAACCGCGTTCGTCAACCTGTTCGACGAGTTTACCGCGACGTTTGAGTGGGAACTGGAAATCGACGGCAAGAAAAGGACGTTTACCCAGAGCGAGCTGCGCGAGCTGCAGCGGCACCGGGACCCGGAAGTGCGGCGCCGCGCCAAAGCCGCCCACGACGGCAAGTTCGGTGAGAACGCGCTGATTTTCACCAACATTTTCGGCAACCTGATCAAGGACCACGCCACCGAAGTGGAAATGCGAGGCTACCAGCATCCCATGCAGCCCACGCATCTGAGCAACAAGGTTCCCGCCGAGGTGGTGGAAACCATGATGGAGGTGACTGCAGGGCACAACCATTTGGTGCAAGAATACTGCCGATTGAAAGCCAAACTTTTGGGTATTCCCAAGCTGCGCGGCAGCGACCTCTACGCGCCGGTCGCCAGAACCGATCGCGTGGTCCCGTTTCAGGAAGGCAAGGACCTCGTGGTAGATAGTTTTGCCGCGTTTTCGCCCGAGTTCGGAAAGATCATCGAAAGAGCGTTCAGCGAAAAATGGATCGATGCGGAGATCCGGCCGGGTAAGCGCGGGGGCGCATTTTGCTACAGCGTGGCGCCCTCTCTTCACCCGTATGTGCTGATGAATTACGTCGACAACCTGGACAGCGTCTACACCATGGCACACGAATTTGGCCACGCCCTGCACACGGTGCTTGCCAGCGAACACCAGACGATTCTGAGCTTCCATCCCCCGCTGGTGCTGGCCGAGACCGCGTCGGTGTTCGCCGAGATGCTCCTGACGCGCAAGCTTCTCGCCGAGGAAAACGACCGGGACAGCCGCATTCAGATTCTCGCATCCAAGCTGGAAGATTTCTTCGGCACCATTTCCCGGCAAACGATGTACACCCGCTTCGAGCTGGAGGCGCACCTCGAGGGAGCAAAACGCCGTCTGAGCGCAGAAGAGTTTTCCCGGCTCTGGCTCAAGCACCGTGAGGACCTGTACGGCGATGCGGTGGAGTTTCTGGACGAGGAGAAATGGTTCTGGTCGGTGATTCCGCATTTCATCCATACGCGGTTTTATTGCTACGCCTACACCTTCGGCGCGCTGTTTGTGCTGGCCCTGTTCAACCGATACGAAGAAGAAGGGGACGCGTTCATTCCCAAATATCGCGCCCTGCTCGCCGCAGGCGACTCCGACTGGCCCGAAAATCAGATCCGCAAGATGGGGTTGGACTTTTCCCAAAGGAGTTTCTGGGAAGGCGGGTTCAAGGTGATCGAGAGGATGCTGGGGGAGTTGGGCGAGCTCGTCAGGTGAGGCTGTGCGCCCTTTGCTGTATCGCCATACCGGGAACACGGGTCTGGTTCCGCCGCAAAATCGCAAAAATTTTTCGCAATTTTAGCAAGGAAACCCTTGACTTTTTGCGGGTTGTTTCGTACCATAATGTTACAGAACGATAACTTCAGCGATAACATCCCATCTTTGACCCCATCTGAAGTGCATGCTCATCAAGTCCGGGCATGCGTGCGCCCGCTTCAACCTATTTCGTAGCGCGACCTGGCCACACAACTTGCCCCCCAGAAGGGAGGTCTGCGGCCTTGCGGCGGTTTGCGTCGCCGACGGTACGGGTGTTCTGCGCTGCAAACTGTGGAGGGTGCGACCCGATTCACGTTGGATGCAAATTATTTTTTTCACGATTTTTGAGAGAAAAGTCCCGTTTTTCTTGTCTTATAGAGATAGATGGTAGGGAATTATGCAAAAGAATGTAATACTCAGATGATATGTGATGTTGGCATGATATCATGTTTAATGTGTATTGTTGACGAGATTGGGCTCGGATAATTCCGGTTGATGCCTTGTTGTTTGCACCTCTGATGTAACCTCACCTTTCTCGCGCTGCTTCTGATGCACAGCTCAAGCGCGTAGCTTATTTCTGAATCTCTCAATCGTTGTTCGTTAAGTTAAGCCCTCACGTCGTCAGTTTTCGGGAGATGTTTGCCAAGCCATGGACCGCAAACAGATACTGGTCGTCGATCAGGACGATGCTGTACTGAGAACGCTCGAAAGCGAGCTGAGCGGGGATTTTCAGGTACTCACCGCGTCGGAAGGGCGGCGTGCTCTGCATCTCACTCTCACGAAGCGGGTGGCGGTGGCGATCGTGTCGCAGTGCCTCCCTGACATGGACGGCCTTCAGTTGCTGCACAAAATGAAGCACAAAATGCCGGAACTCCCGGTCATCTTCATCGCCGCAACACCCTGCGAGGACCTGATCATCTCCGCCTTTCGCGCGGGAGCCCAGGATTTTTTCAAAAAGCCTCTGGAGCCGAAACTCGTGGCGGAGCGTGTCTGTGAGAGCCTGGTTGCCACCGGTCAGGTGGGGCAGAAGGATAGCTCGCTGCGTGCCGTGGATCGCGGCGAAGGGTTGCTTGCCACCCTGTGGCGCCGGATGCGCCTCTCCAAACCGGGCAACCGTTTTGGCAAGGGGACGGCAACCCCGACAAGGTTTTCTTCAGCGGAAAGGGCCTGGGAGATCGGGTCCGGAGAAGTGTCCGAGCCCTCGGCCCAGGTTCCGGCCCTGCGGGTACACTTCTTCGGCGAATTTCGGATAATTGTGGGCAACGCCGTGTACAACACCTGGCCGAGCAAAAAGGGGAAAGCCGTTTTTGCCTATCTGGCTTTTCACCACAATCGGCGCATCTACCGGGACAAGCTGATGGACCTCCTCTGGCCACACGCTTCACCCGGTGCCGCCAGAAACTGCCTGAATGTCGCGGTGCACGGCGTGCGGCAACGGCTTCGCCATCTTTTGCCCGATGTCGAGCTCATTCAGTTCAAGAATGAATGCTATTTTCTGAACCCCGAAATCGAGATCAATGTGGATGTGGAAGATTTCCTGCGCTACTGGCGGCTCGCGCAGAGCACTGAACGGCAAAGCGGAATCGAAGCGGCGCTGGGCGAATATGAGCTGGCCGCGGCCCTTTACACCGGCGACTTCATGGAAAGCGACATCTACGAGGACTGGACGATGCTCGATCGCGAGAACCTCAAGGAAATCTACCTCGTCATTCTGGACCGCTTGAGCCGCTACTACAGCAACGACGGCAAACCGCTCACGGCCATCAATCTGTGCAACACCATTCTCTCCAAAGACGACTGCCGCGAAGATGTGCATCGCCGCCTCATGCGTTGTTACTACGCGATGGGACATCGGGACAAAGCGCTGCGACAATTTCACAAATGCACCGAGATTCTGCGCACCGAGTTGGACGTTGACCCGTCTCCTACCACACAGCGGCTTTACGAACAGCTCAAACGAGGGGAGTTGAAATTCCGTGAAAATGTTACAGGGATTTAATCGACAATTAATCGATGTTTAAGCGTGAGTTAAACCCGACTTCGTACCTTGCCGCGGGTTCGCAGAGAAAAGCAGTTTTGCCGTCACGGATGTTGATTTCACGCGAACCCATCCATGACGGCACGCATGTTCCGTAAAAGGAGGTGTATCATGGCTACTGGAATGTGGGTCAATCCCCTACCACGGCTGTACGCACACAAACTGTTGTTCTTCGACTTCCCGGCCGATTACCGGGCGAGGCGGTGCTTCCCGAATGTCAACGTGGAACCACCAGAAATCGAAGAGTTGTACGGCAGACTCGGCAGTCCTCCGAAACAGCAAGGGCATCCATGCATCATGGAGACCTTTCCGGAGGCCGAAGATCCATCCAGGTACTACCCACCGTACCAGGACCAGATCATCGACATCGATAGGTCGGGTACCATCAACCACACCGGCCGGCTGAGCGGGTCGTTCATCAAGTTT
>CAYQOI010000238.1:0-4970 GCA_964419085.1 uncultured Cytophagia bacterium
GTCGTAAATTCGGTGGATAAACGCGTGGGGGTGGATTGGCACGGCCACCGCGACCGCGGGTTTGCGCTGGCCAACACGTTTGCCGCCATCGAAGCCGGCGCCACCCGGGTTCATGGGTGTGCGCTGGGAGTCGGGGAGCGCGTGGGGAACACTGAAATGGACCTCATTCTGGTCAACAGTAAGCTGTTGGGCTGGATCGACAACGACCTCACCGCGCTGAAAACCTACTGCGAGAAGGTCTCGGCTGCACTGGGCGTGCCCATCCCGAAGAACTACCCGGTCATCGGGGACGATGCGTTTCGCACCGGCACTGGCGTACATGCCTCCGCCATCATCAAGGCCGAGAAGAAAGGGCAAGCCTGGCTCGCGGACCGGGTCTACTCGGGCGTCCCGGCCGAGCTGTTCGGCAGCGAGCAGATCATCGAGGTGGGGCCGATGAGTGGCGAGTCCAACGTGGTTTACTGGCTCAAGAAGAGGAATATCGAGCCGAAAAAAGAACTGGTCAGTGCGGTTCTGAAAAAAGCAAAGGCCGCCAACCACATTCTGAGCGACAGGGAGATTCTACAGATCGTCGATTCAATGCAATGAGCCCGCCTACTGCATGACCCGAATGCCTCACCCCGACCGGCGGGTTCTCAAAGACCGTCGCAAGCAGCCCACCTCTCCGTTCAGGTTTGCCAGTTTGTTTGGAAGGCGCCGCACGGTCCGGCGTGCCGAAGACCGAGAAAATCGCGTCGGCCACCGACAACACCACCGCGACCAACACGGTTGCGGTGGTGTTGTCGGTGGCCGACGCGATTTTCACGCTCAAGCTGGTCAGCAGAGGCGCGCGGGAGCTCAATCCTGTCATGGACTTTTTTCTGCGCCAGGGCGCGTTACCGTTCCTTTCGGTCAAGTACGCGCTGACCGTCGGGTGTCTGCTGTGGTGCCTGGTGAACAAGAATCGCCGCGTTTTTTGGGGGCAGGTACGCGTGCGCTCGATCATCCTCGCCGTGTTGCTGCTCTACGGGTTGCTTGTGCTTTATGAACTCCTTCTGGATTTCAAGATCGGCAGTCTCTAGTCCGGCTCACGGCATCGGGGGGACATCCCTGTCAAAGTCGGCGACCGCTTCCGCGACCGATTGGTATTCTTTGAGAAACCAGAAGAATTCCAGGATTTTGTAGACCTCAAAGACCTCCGGGCTCATGTTTGCCAGCTTGAGGTCGCCTCCGTTGTCCCGAATTTCCTTTATCCTGCTCAGGAAAATGCTCCAGCCCCGGCTGCTGATGTACGTCACGTCTCGCAGGTCGATGACGATGTTGTACAGATTGGATTTGAGCGTTCTCTGGAGGATCACGTCGAGTTCATCGGAGGTGGCAAACTCGATGTAGCCGCCGACCTTGATGATCACGATGGGTTTTGGCTCCGGTTGGGATGGCATGGCTGAATCCCCATGAGGTGATGATTTGCCGAACACCCTAAATCTAATCCAGGCGCACCTAAGTGTCAAGTCTTTTCTTGTCTGTCGCCGGCCGTTCTGGTCCCAAAAAGCGCTTGCATTTTTTTCACATTTAGCCTAATTTGAGCAAAATTGTAATATTTCGCGCCCGACCTCTGATTGTAAAACGCTCATGCATCCAAAAAAGAGACGCAGTGCGTCGCTGGTCCTGGGGCTCACGCTGTGCCTTGGTTTTTCGTGCAGCGTGGACCACGGGCTCGACCCAGATAGCCTGAATCCGCGCATCAAGCACGGCATCCGTGGACGCGTGACGTTTCGCGGGGCGTGGCCGGAAGAGATTGCCGAAGCCCGCCTTATCGTATCTGCCAATTTCCCACCTGACGCGGATGACCCTGTCGGCTCGTTTATTTTCAGCGACCCCATCCGGTTTGGCACGGAGAGCCTGGACTATGAACTCACCCTTGCCCCTGGCAGATATGAACTCGTGGCCGTGATTATCCGCGAGCGCTCCAAAGGGTGGAACATTTCCAACGTGCTGGCCGTCTATTCCCAGCTTCCCGATGTGCTCGGGTTTCTCTTCCCGAGTTCTGTGGAGATCGAAAATGACACCACCATCGTCGACGAGATTGACCTCTCCGTCGATTTGACCAAAGGGAGGATCAGCGGGACCGTCCGCTTCTTAGGGGAAAGAAAGCGGGAAATTGTGGCCACTGGCATCGGTGTGTTCGAAAACCAGCCTCGCACTCTGTTTGACTTTCTAAACATCAAGGGATTGACCCTGCTGCCCAATGATGTCCCTGAGACCTCTTATATCGTTCGCGTGCCGGCTGGTACGTACCGCGCCATCAACGTGGTGGCCGTGCTCAGCCTGGATCCTTTGGATATCCGAACCATCGGGACATATCGACCGCCGCCCGACAAGCCCGGCGACGGGGTGACGGTTGTTTCGCGAGAAGAGACGCCGGGGATCGATATCACTGCGGACTGGAGTGTCATCAATGGCGCCAATTGAGGAAGAATGATCATGCCGGGTGTTTACGTCTCTTCGCAACCAAGAACCGCGGTTTTGAGCATGTTGCTTGTGCTCTGGGTGGTGGCTTCATTTGCCGTCGCTAACGCGCAGCAGAATGAGACCGGACGGTTGTCCGGTGCCGTGGTGGACGCGGCAACGGGAAAGCCGCTTCCCGGCGTGAACATCATTCTCAAAAACACCGTGCTGGGCACCAGCACCGATCTGAACGGCGAGTTTCACCTCAGCGGGATTCGGCGAGGGACCTACGCGGTGATGGCCAGCATGATCGGCTACAAAATCAAAACGTACGAGAACGTCTCTATCGCTCCCGGCTCGCCGGTGATTCTCAATTTCAAGCTGGAGCAGTCTTTTATCGAAACCTCACCGGTGATCGTGACGGCAAGCAAGAAGAGCAAAAGCCTGGCAGAGACGCCGAACAGCGTGAGCGTGATCACCTCGGCGGACATTCGCAAGCGCAACAGCTTCGACATCCGGGAGGCGTTGCGGTACGCGCCGGGCGTGAGCTTCGTGGGCGGACAGGTAAACATTCGCGGGACGACGGGCTACAGCCGCGGCGCGGGCAGCCGGGTGCTGCTCCTCACCGACGGCGTACCTACCATGCCGGGAGACAGCGGCGACATCAAATGGGACGTGGTGCCGTTCACCGTGGTGGAGAAGGTGGAGGTGGTGAAAGGCGCGGCCTCCGCGCTCTACGGCTCCTCGGCCATCAGCGGGGTGTTGAACATCATCACCAAAGAGCCATCGAGAAAGCCCACTTTCTCCGTTCGTGTGTCGGGCGGCATGTACGATGACCCCAGAGTGTCACGCTGGAAATGGACAGACAAAACGCTGTTTACCAACCAGCAAGATCTCTACTTCTCCAACACGTTTGGGAATCTGGGCGTGATCCTCTCAGGGGGGCGCCGGAATTCACGCGGCTACAAGCAGAACACTCAATTTTTGCGCTGGAATCTGTTCGGCAAATCCACCTATAAATTCAGCAACGCGACCCATGTCACCTTTACCGGCAGTTATGCGTCCGACGACCACGGCGAAACCCTGCTCTGGCAGCAGTACCTGGGTGAGCCCATTCAACCGTTTCGCGTTCCGGCGCAGGAATCGAAGAATACCATCCTTTCCACCAAGCTCTACCTCAATTCGACCTTCAGCCAGCTCGTAAATCAGAACTTCGCGCACAAGCTCAAGGGTTCCTACTATCGTAACCGTTTCGATAACGATTTTGTTGACAACCAGGACTTTTCAAAGTCACAGCGCTTCCGTTTGGAATACCAGGCGGACGTGGAGCCGAGCATTCGCCACTCGCTGACTCTCGGGGTGGAAGGGATGTACGACATCGTTGACGGCAGCTTTTTCGGCAGGCGCAAAGCTTACATCCTGGGATCCTATTTGCAGCATGAATACCGGTTTTCCGACCGATTTTCATCCACCGTCGGGCTGCGTTTTGACTACAACAAGGTTCTCGATGGCAGGACCGAATACCAGGTCAGCCCCAAGTTCGGGATTATCTACAACGTGAGCGAGGTCACGACCATCCGTGGTTCCGTGGGACGAGGGTTCCGAGCGCCGTCCATCGCGGAGCTGTTCACCAACACGTCCGCTTCCGGTTTCCAGGTGATCCCCAATCCCGAATTGCAGGCCGAAAGCTCGTGGTCCGCCGAAGTGGGGCTCAGCACCTCCATCGCCGGGCACATTCTCTTGGACACCGCGATTTACCAGGAGCGCTTTTTCGATTTCATCAATCCGAGCCTTTCTTTCCAGGACAGCCTTGTGGTCCGCTTTCGCAATGTTCAGGACGCCCGTATCCGCGGGGTCGAGACCAATCTCACCACCAGTTGGTTCCGCGATCGCCTCCGCACGGTGGTCAGCTACGTGTTTGTGGACCCCAGAGATCTGCAGACCCACAGGTTGCTGACCTACCGGCCGCAGCACATTCTCACCGCGTCGCTTTCGCTGAAGCCTGGCCCGTTTGAGCTGGGTATGGATTACCGGTTTGCCAGCAAGCTCAAACGTGAGCAGTTGGAGGTTTTCCCGGATGACCCCAGGGTGGCCACCAAAGTCGTGGATGCCCGGGCCGGCGTGAACTTCGGTCCCTATTCCCTCGTTTTCAATGTGGAGAACCTGTTTGAGTACAATTACACTCAAATCGAGCGCAACCTGGAACCCACGCGGAAGTTTTCGGTAAACTGGCAGGCGGACTTTTAGAGCATGTCGCGCACGATCCTGCACCTCGATATGGACGCGTTCTTCGCCGCGGTGGAGCAACTGGACCACGCCGAGTACCGCGGAAAGCCGGTGATCGTCGGAGCGGACCCCAAGGGCGGGCACGGCCGCGGCGTGGTTGCAACCGCGAGCTATGAGGCGCGAAAATATGGCATTCACTCGGCGCTGCCCATCTCCCAGGCTTTTAGACGATGTCCGCACGGGATTTTTGTGCGGGGCCGCTACAAACGCTATGTGGAAATCTCAGGCCGGGTGATGAACATCCTCAGCAGCTACAC
>CAYQOI010000238.1:4980-5938 GCA_964419085.1 uncultured Cytophagia bacterium
ATTTGACGGGCTCGGTGCATCTGTTTGGTGGGCCGGAGGAAACCGGGCGCCGAATCAAGCAGCAAATCCGGGAACAGCTCCACCTGACCGCGTCAGTGGGGTTGGCCCCCAACAAATTTCTGGCGAAGATCGCTTCGGATTTGGAGAAGCCGGATGGTTTCGTGGTGGTGAAGGAAGGGGAGGAAAAGGACTTTCTGCGGGACCTCCCCATCTCAAAGCTCTGGGGAGTAGGAAAAAAGACAGCCGCGGTGCTGGAGAGACTGGGTGTTTCCACCATCGGAGAGCTTGCCGAAAGGTCCGAAGTGGAGCTCAATCGCATTTTTGGCAAGTGGGGAAATGCCTTGTGGCGCCTCGCCAATGGCATCGACGAGCGTCCCGTGGTCCCGTGGCACCCGCAGAAATCCATCAGCCAGGAAAGGACCTTCGATGTGGATACCGCGGATGAGGACGAGATCGAGCGCACTTTGTTTCGATTGGCCGAGTCCCTGTCTCGTCAGATGCGCAGCGACAAGCTCAAAGGCCGCACCATCACGTTGAAGCTCCGCTTGGAAGATTTTTCCACCTTCAGCCGTAGCAAGACGGTTCCCGATTTCATCGACTCCCCTCTGCTTCTTCGGGCCGTGGCTGTGGACCTGTACCGCAAGGTCCCCAAGAAAGGGATGAAGGTCAGGCTGGTGGGGATAGGCGTCTCACAACTCAACTCCATTTCCGGCGAACAGCTCGCCCTGTTCGACCAGGAGGAGGCCCTGGACACCCGGCTGACCCGCCTTCTCGATACGTTGAAAGACAAGTTCGGCGAGGAAGCCGTCCAGCGGGCTGCGCTGCTGGACAAGCGATCCCGCTGATGTCTCTTGATTACCTCGAAGAGTCCCGTTTTCGGAGATCGTAAGAAAGGGGGACTGAGTGGGGGGGGTGCACCCTTCACGATTCCAGCTAGCTCTCCAGAAAGCTCACCTTG